>DATBBD010000637.1:0-2353 GCA_036271175.1 Polyangiaceae bacterium
CGCGGCGATCGGTATTTATTTAGGGGCCATCGTCGTCGGGGCCGTCACTGGGCTCGTCGCGGGACGGCCGATCTGGGCGAAAGCGGCGCGACTCGAGGCGCTCCTCAAGGCGCTGGTCGGCGCATTCGTCGCCAGCGTCGCGCTGTTCGGTATCCGTAAGTGGGCCGGCGGCCTGCACGTCGACTTCGGCGCGTTCGGCGCAGGCCCGATGGGCGCCGTCCCGGTCGCCGTATTGCCGTTGCTCGGCGCAGCGCTCGCGCTGGTCTTCGAAATCGACGACGCCGTCGGACCGGAGACGGTCCCCGAGCGCCGGCACCGCGTCGAAGACGACCGCGGTCTCGACGCGCCGCTCGAGCCGGACGAGAGCGAGCTCGAAGACGACCAGGAACAACCCGAGCTCCGCCGTCGTTCCCCCCGCGAACGGTAACGAATGCCCGCGGGACGCATCGCGCTCTGGGTGGCGAGCCTCGGCGGGCTCGCGCTGTGCGCGCGGTCGCTCCTCATCGGTCCGGTTCCGCTCGAAGTCGCGTACGTCGCGTTCGGCATTTACTTCGCGCTCGTCATCGCTGGCGTGCTCGTGCCGCAGCTCGAGATGTTCGGCGACGTCCTGTATCGCGGAGACTCGACGCGCCCGGAGATCGCGCTGACCTTCGACGACGGTCCGCACCCGGTAACGACGCGCAAGGTCCTCGAGCATCTCGCGCGCGCCGGCGTGAAAGCGACGTTCTTCGTGATCGGTGAGAAAGTGGAGCGCCACCCCGACGTCGTTCGCGACATCGTGCGCGCCGGTCACGCGATCGGCGCGCACGGTTACCGTCACGATCGACTGTACGCGTTGAAGCCGCCCGCGGTCGTCGCCGACGACATCCGGAAGACGTGCGACGTCATCGAGCGCGCGACCGGCGTGCGCCCGCATTGGTTTCGACCGCCGGTCGGTCAAGTGAGCCCGCGCACCGCCGCCGGCGTGAAACGCGCCGGCCTCGAGACCGTCGCGTGGTCGGTGCGCGGCCTCGACGGTCTCGCGAGCGCCGTCCCGGAGCGTGTCGCGGAGCGCATCGAACGCGGGCTCACGCCGGGCGCGGTCGTGCTCTTGCACGACGCCGCGGAGCACGACGACCGCTTCCCGGCATCGATCGACGCACTGCCACGCATTCTCGAAAGCATCGAGAAGCGCGGCCTCCGCGTGACCCCGCTCGACGATCTATTCGCCGACGAATGACTCGCCGTCATGGGTGCGGCGAGGACCAACGCGGATCGTCGCTCAAGAACTCGTCGATACTCTTCGCGAGGAGATCGAGAACCGGCCCTTCGTACGTGTGTCCGGCGCGGACGTCCGAGACGACGCTCGTCGCGACGCCCGCGGCATCGAGGAGCGACGCGGAACCCTTCGCGTGCGTGCGACAACTCGTCGTGCCACAGACGAAGAGCACCTTGCCGCCGCCCGCCGCTCGAAACTGGCGTGCCCGCGCGAGCGTCCAATCTTTGCCGCCGCCTTCGATCAAGAGAAGCCGCGGAAAACGATCGCCGTGCGCGACGATCATGAGCGCGCCCATCGTCGCGCCCTGGGAGTACCCGGCATAGGCGACGTCCTTGCCGTCGGTTTCTCGCGGATAGGTGGCCACGAGCGCATCGAGGGACGCGAGCACGATGCGCTCGAGCGCCGGGTGATTCGGGAAGTAGCGGCCTTCGGAGTGCGCGAACATGCGCGGCCCCGATGGGCAGAGTACGACGCCGCGATCACCGAGCAGACGTCGAAAGGTCTCACAAAGTGCTTCCGGCGTGTCGCCCGCGCCGTGCGCCGCTACGAGAACCGGCGACGGAAACCGCGTCGTCCGCGGAAACGACACGAACGCCGATTCGAGGCCGGGAACCGGCAACGTTACGAGACCGTTCGCGACGGACTTCTCCGCCGGAGTTCGCGCAGCTTCGGAACGCGACGACGCGTCGCCCGGCGCGGCAGCGCGCGACGTCTCGATCATCGTGTTTGCCGGAGCCGAATCACGCCCTTCCGAACCGGGCGTCTTCAAATCCGGACCAACAAAAGGCGAAGCCCGTCCCCGCTCCATTCTCGCGCGCGGCCGCCACTCGTCCGGCATCGACGCCGATCGCGACGGCGCACAAGAAGCAAGCGCGAGCGCGGCCAACACGACGAACACGCCGGTTCGCAGGCTCCCGAACACTCTGGGAAGAAATGGGCACACCAGAATTTTTACCGCAGAGACGCAGAGGCAGAGGAGATTGAAACCGCAACACGCCTCCGACGAAAATGGGTTGCCGCGACTCGTGCGATTCTCGGCTCGCTGGTTCCTATTCTCCTCTGCGACCTCTGCGACCTCTGCGACCTCTGCGGTGA
>DATBBD010000638.1:0-5920 GCA_036271175.1 Polyangiaceae bacterium
CCTTGCCCGGATCTTTGGGTCGAGCCGTCGCGGACCAGACGAAGAGTTTCGAGCCGAGTCGCTTCAGATCGTCGCGCGCGCCGAACACGACGTCTTCGATCCACGCGACGGGGCGTTGCCCGACGTACGACCGCACGACGTCGACGAACCACGACGCGCTGCTGCGCCCCCGGTAGTCGCCCCGAACCACGCGCACCGCTGGTGCTCCCGCCGTTTTCGCGCCGGTGAGCTCGCCGGTGGCGACATCGATCGCGAAGCTCGCGTCGGGGTCTTCGGTGTCGACCGACAGCCGCGGGGGCGCGAGCGCGATCTTCGCCGCTCGTGCCGGATTCACGAAGGCGAGATCGGTGCGGCCCAAGCCCGATAGCGACCCTTGCCGATGGAACGACGACAGCGACAGCAGCGCCCGCCCGAACGCGGAGGCCGGGCGCTCGGCAGCGGGAACGCCGTCGAGGTCGAGCAAGGACACCCCTTGGACGCGCCCGAACGCGCTCGTCGCAAAGACGACCGTGTTCCCGTTGGACTCGATTCCAGAGTCATCGCCGAGAGGCGTCTCCGTGATGTTCCTGAGGCCGAGCGCCTCGATCGGCTGTCCCTCGGTGGTCAGCCGCACCCGGGCCCGGCAGACGTCGCGTTCGCCGTGGTCACCGGTCCGGGCGAGAAACAGGATCCGGCGACCGAACAGCGTCTCGAGGAACGGCCCTCGTGAGGGTTCCCAAACGACGTCTTCGGGACGAACTGCAGCATGAGCGGCCGCGCCGAGCATCGCCGAGAGCCCGTCGAGAGTGCGCTCCGGTGGCCGCGGCGACGCGCATCGGCCGAGAAACGCGATCGACGCGACGAGCCCGAGGGCCCGCGCACGCCCTCGAAAATGCACGCGAGTCGGCGTCATCGAAACGAGGCGACGACCTAATACGACGCCGGACGCCGGTGCAAGCCGCACCGGGGGTTTTGGTGACCCGGATGGCGAAGTTCGCCGGTCCCGGAAGGCCCCGCGAAAGCGACATTGCCCGCGAGAAACCCTTAGGGGGCTCCCGATTTCGTCCGTTCAAAGAAACATGAGCACTGCCGCTCGGCAAAGCGCGACCCCCCCCGAGGAACCGGGACGCGCGGGCAACCGCGTCGCTGGGCGTGTCTTGGTGGTCGACGACGACGACAGCATCTGTCGTGCGATGGCGAGAACCTTGCGCATGCGCGGTTACGAAGTGACGACCGCGGTGGAAGGCCAGACGGCGCTCCGGCTCGTCGAAGCGCGCGAGTTCGACGCGATCGTCTCCGACATTTCGATGCCTCAGCTCGACGGGATTCATCTCCTCGCGGAGATCCGGGCGCGCGACTCGCACGTGCAGGTGATCTTGATGACCGGCGATCCTTCGGTCGAGACGGCCGTGTCGGCGCTCGACTACGGCGCGCTCCGGTATCTCCTGAAGCCGCTCGACGTCGAAGATCTCGCGAGCTCGGTCGACAAGGCCGTGAAGGTGTCGCGCATGGCGCGCGCGGAGAGCGAAGCCGCGTCGCTGGTTGGCCACGGTTCGACACAGTCCGCCGACATCGCGGGGCTCCAGGTTGCGTTCGATCGAACGCTCGCGTCGCTCTGGATCGCGTACCAACCGATCATCGACGCGACGCACGGTTCGCTCGTCGGCTACGAGGCGCTTCTGCGCAGCAAGGAACCGGCGCTTCCCCATCCGGGCGCGGTGCTCGACGCCGCCGAACGCCTCAACCGCTTGAACGAGCTCGGCCGTCTGATTCGTGAACACGCGGCGCATCCGTTTCACCCCGAAGAGGGACCGCTCCTGTTCGTGAACTTGCACCCCGAGGATCTGCTCGATCCGATGCTCGGCAACGAGTGCACGAAGCTGCGCGAGATCGCGGGGCGCGTCGTGCTCGAAATCACCGAGCGCGCGTCGCTCCATCGGGTGCCCGACGCGTCGCACCGTGTCGGCAATCTCCGAAAGATGGGATTTCGCATCGCGGTCGACGACCTCGGCGCGGGCTATGCCGGGCTCTCGAGCTTCGCTCACCTCGAGCCCGATTTCGTGAAACTCGACATGTCGCTGGTCCGCGACATCGACACGAACGTCACCAAGCAGCGCGTCGTGTCGGCGATGACGTTGCTCGCGAAGGACCTGAACATGGTCGTCGTCGCGGAAGGCGTGGAAACGATCGGCGAGTCGACCGTGCTCCGGCGCCTCGGCTGCGATCTCCTCCAGGGCTTCCTCTTCGCGAAGCCGGGCCCTGCTTTCCCGGGGGTGCATTGGCCGCACTCCGGACGATCGGCGTAGCGCCGGGGCGGGACGCGTCGGCCAGCGTCTGCGAGAGTGAGCCGCTCCCCGGCTTGTGAACTCGCCGTCTCGCTGATAACGAACCGATCCCGCGTGGCGAAAAGTAACCTGGCCGTCCGGCTCATCACGGTTTTCGTGGTGGCCCCGATCCTGCTCGGTACGTTGTTCTTCGGCCCGCCGTGGGCCTGGTACCTCCTCGTTTTGGGCGCGACCCTGTTCGGCGCGTCCGAATTTTTCGCGATGACGCACCCGAACGACCGCGTGTCGCGGCTCGTCGGCATCCTCATGACCGGCGTCGCCTCGGCCACGACCTACTTCGAATCGGCGAACGCGCGCGCACTCATGACGTTGCTGTTCGGCGTGACCATCGTCGGCGCGCTCGTCCCGTTGTGGCGTCTCGGACGGATCGAAGACGCGGCGTTTCGCATCGTCGCGGGGATCGCGGGTCCGCTGTACGTCGGCGCCTTGCTGGCGGCGATCGCCGTCATCCGTCGCGACGCCGGTTCGGAAGGGCCGCCGCTGGTGCTCCTCACCCTCATGCTTGCCTGGCTCGGCGACACCGGCGGCTACTTCGCCGGGCGGTTTCTCGGCAAGACGAAGCTCTACGAAGCGGTGAGCCCGAAGAAGACGCGCGCAGGGTTCGTCGGCTCGCTCGCCGGCGCGGTGTGCGGTGCGATGCTCGCCCACTTCTGGTACCTGCCGTCGCTCCCGCTCGTGAACGGCATTTTACTCGGCGTCGTGTGCGGCGCGCTCGGCCAACTGGGCGATCTCGTCGAGTCGCTATTGAAGCGCTCGACCGGCGTGAAAGACTCGGGTTGGATCGTGCCGGGTCACGGCGGCATTCTCGACCGCGTCGACGCGCTGCTCGTCGTGAGCCCGATCGTTTACGTATACACGGCCTGGCTCGTCGCGCCGCGCTGACGCGCCGCAAAACGAGCGCGCAGAGAGCGCGGACGGCGCGTTCGATTGATGGAAGCCGCGCGCCCGGACGTGTAGAAGGGAAGCGTGGACGAAGACGGCAACGCGCTATTTCACGTCGTACAGGGACACCTCGATCGCGCCGCGGAGCTCGTGAAGCTCCCTGCGCACGTGCACACGATCCTCCGCCAGCCGAAGAACGAGATCATCGTCAACTTCCCGGTGAAGATGGACGACGGGAGTTTCCGGCTCTTCAAGGGCTACCGGATCCAACACTCGAACATCCTAGGCCCTTACAAGGGCGGCCTTCGCTATCACGAGGTGACGTCACTCGACGAGCTGAAGGCGCTCGCGGCGATCATGACCTGGAAGTGTTCGCTCATGGGCCTCCCGTTCGGCGGCGGCAAGGGCGGCATCAAGTTCAATCCGCGCGACGTGTCGAAGCCCGAGCTCGAGCGCATCACGCGCCGCTTCTTCCACGCGCTCGGCGCGAACGTCGGCCCCGACTACGACATCCCCGCGCCCGACATGGGGACGAACGAGCAAGTCATGGCCTGGGCCATGGACACGTACATGAACACGGTCGGCACCGTGAGCCGTCAGAACGCGATGGGCGTCGTCACCGGCAAGCCGATCACGAGCGGCGGCACGCCGGGTCGATCGAAAGCGACCGGACAAGGCATCGTCCACTGCATCAAGGAATGGGCGGAGCGAAACCACTTCGACCTTCAGGCGAAGAAGCTCATCGTGCAAGGCTACGGGAATGTGGGGGCAAACTGCGCGGTCCTGCTCGGCCAATTGGGGATGTCGCTCGTCGCGGTCGGCGACCACTCGGGCTACCTCTACAACCCCGAGGGGTTCAACGAGCATCGCTTGCAGACGCACGTGCAAGAGCACGGCAGCATCACCGGGTATCCGAACGCCGTGAAGATCACCCAGGACGAGTTCTTCTCGACCGAGGCCGATATTTTCGTGCCGGCGGCGCTCGAAAATCAGGTGGGCGCGAAGGAGGCGAACTTGCTCAAGGTGCGCCTCGTGGTGGAAGGCGCGAACAGCCCGACCACGCCCGCGGGCGACGCGGTCCTCGCCGAGCGCGGTATTCCGCTCATTCCCGACGTGCTCGCGAACGCGGGCGGCGTGACCGTCAGCTACTACGAGTGGGTGCAAAATCGACGGAGCGAAAAGTGGTCGCTCGAAGAAGTCGATACGCGGCTCGCAGCGGCGATGAGTCACACCTATCAGCGAGTGATGGACTTCGCCGGCGCACACCGGACCGATTTTCGAACGGCGTGCTACGGCGTCGCGCTCGAGCGCCTCTCGACGGCGTATCTCGAACGCGGCATTTTCCCATGACACTCGGGCCATGGCGCGGCGCCGATTCCGAACGACGGCCGCGACATTCCGTCGTTCGGGCGCCGGGCCACGTCTCTGCGTAGGCGCCGTCGCGTTCGGCGCGGCGTTCTCGCGGGCCGCCGGCGCGTACGACGCCACGGTCGACGCGACGTTCGACGCGCAGCTCTACCAAGTGACGAGCCCGTTCGGCTCGCCGGCGCTGTCGCGGCATCGCTACACCGAAACGCTCTCGCTCAAGGTGTACGACCTCCAGGGCGACCCCGACCCGAAGGCGCCGGAGCTCGACGCCGTCGCGCGGCTCCGCGTCGACACCGATTTCGGCGTGTCGCCCGAGGAGCGCGATCCGACGAACGAGCGCGCGTTCGTGCCCGGTCTCCAGACGACGCCGCTCGACATCATGATGGCGTACGTCGAAGGACGAAATTACGCCGGGGGGCTCCTCGGGTTTCGGCTCGGACGGCAGTACGTCGTGGACGCGCTCGGGTGGTGGTCGTTCGACGGCGGTCTCGCGCGGATCACGACGCCCGCGCACGTCGCGTTCGAGACGTACGGCGGCTTCGAACAGCGCGGCGGCCTCTTCATGCTGTCCACGTCGCGCTTCGAGGGCGACGGCGTTTCCCGCGGCAGCCGCAACGGCATGCCCGTCGATCTCGACACGTCGTACCTCGAGGAATCGCGGCTCGCGCCGGCGTACGGCTTTGCCGTCGAGAGCACCGGGCTCACCTGGCTGTCGACGCGGCTCACTTATCGCAAAGTGATCGACCGCGACACGGTGCTCGTCTCGCCATTCGCGGATTCGAGTGGCAATTTCGCGACGACCGGCGGCGACCGCGTGTCGAGTGAACGCGTCGGCTGGGCCGGCACCCTGACCGCGCCGGGGCTCGGCTCGCTCCGCGGCGACGTCGTGTACGATCTGTATTCCCAGCGCACGAGCGAGTACGCCGCGTCGCTCGACGGCACGCCGATTCCGGCGCTCGCGCTCGGCGTGGACTACGAATATTTCGTCCCGACCTTCGACGGCGATTCGATCTGGAACTGGTTTTCCCATTTCGGCACGACGACCATTCAAGGCCGTGCGCGCGTGGAGCCGCTCCACGGGCTCACGTTCGCCCTGACCGGCGGAGTCCGGCGCTTCGTCACCGAGGGAGACCCCGCGACGTACACGTCGACGACCGCGGCGGCGAGCGCGGACAGTAGTCTCTACGACGTTTTGGGCTCGCTCGACGCGCTGTACAAGTTTGCGCGCGGAACGGGTTCGCTAAGGCTCATGGACGAGCAGGGCGATCGCGGAAAACGGCGCGGCGGCGACGTCGCGCTCCGGCATTTCTTCGACGACGGTCGCTACGACGCGAACGGCGTCGTCT
>DATBBD010000639.1:0-1578 GCA_036271175.1 Polyangiaceae bacterium
CGTCGATCATCCGCGCTGGAGCCAGGCCACCGAGCGACGTATCGGCGAGCTCGCGCGTCGCAACACGAAACAGTTCAACGGTTATGCGAAATACGTCGCGCACCTCTACGCGGGGATGGACCTCGCGAAAAATTTCTGAGCTACCTGCTCATGAGCGCACTTCCACGACCCGCGAGACGAGCCCGCGCGTGACCGCCACTGCCGACGTGCGTGTTCGATCGAAGCCGCTCTCGTGGCTCGTTCCCGCCGTCGTCACCGGCTCGTTCGCGCCGTTCGTCTCCATCCTCTACCGGGCAGCGACGCACGGGCTCGGCGCCAACCCGATCGCCACGGTCCTCAATCAACTCGGGCTCCTCGCGCTGATCTTCCTCGTCGCCAGCCTCGCGTGCACGCCGATCCACCTGCTCTTCAAGGCGAACTGGGCGCTCCGGCTCCGTCGCTCGCTCGGGCTTTTCGCGTTCTTCACCGCGCTCGCTCATTTTTCGACGTACGCGATCCTCGACCAGGGGTTCGCTCTCGGCACCATCCTCGCGGACATCACGAAGCGTCCCTTCATCGCCGTCGGGTTCATTGCCTTCGTGCTCTTGATCCCGCTCGCGCTCACCTCGACGAAGAAGTCCGTCGCGCGCCTCGGCTTCGCGCGATGGAAGCGGCTTCATCGGTTGGTGTACGCCTCGGCGCTGCTCGCCGCGTTGCATTTCTACATGCGGGTCAAGGCCGACACGCGCTTGCCCCTGACCTGGGCCGCGATCCTCGGCGCGCTGCTCCTGGTGCGCATCGTCGACGCGGTTCGCTCCCCTCGCCGACGTGCTACCAAGCGCCGATGAATTGGCGACCCGAGCTCGACGAAATAGCCCGTAGAAGAGACCTGGCGCGCGAGCTCGGAGGGCCCGAGAAGGTCGCGCGGCATCGAAACGCGGGCAAGCTCACGGTGCGCGAGCGCATCGAGGGTGTCGTGGACGCCGGGAGCTTCGACGAGATCGGCTCCATTTCTGGGTTCCCCGAATACGACGCTAGCGGCGCGCTCCTTCGATTCATGCCGACCAACATCGTCTGCGGGCTCTGTCGCATCGAGGGACGGACGGCGTTCGTCACCGGCGACGATTTCACGGTGCGCGGCGGCGCGAGCGACGGCGGCGCGCCGGAAAAATTCGCGTTCGCCGAGACCTTCGCACGACGGTTCCGCGTTCCCCTGATCCGCCTCGTCGACGGCACCGGCGGCGGCGGTTCGGTGAAGCACCTCGAGACGCTCGGGCGAACGTATTTGCCCGATGTCCCGCAATTCACCGAGGCGCTGGCCGCGCTGTCGGAAGTGCCGGTGGTCGCGCTCGGGCTCGGCTCCGTCGCGGGAATGGGCGCGGCGCGGGTGTGCGCGAGCCACTACTCGATGATGGTGAAGGGCACGTCGCAGCTCTTCGCCGCCGGGCCGCCGGTGGTCGCCCGAATCGGCCAGGTCGTCACGAAGGAGGAGCTCGGCGGCAGCACGATTCACGCCAAGAACGGCACCATCGACGACGAAGTCGCGACGGAAGTCGACGCGTTCGCGCGCGCCCGCCGATTCCTTTCGTATCTCCCGAG
>DATBBD010000640.1:0-12063 GCA_036271175.1 Polyangiaceae bacterium
ACGGGATTCGAAATTTCGTCCCAGTCGCGCCGGAGCCGCGCGTCGCTGACCTTCGGATCTCGATTCGACGACCTCGACCGATCCGTTCCGAGTCCGGTGAACGGCGAAGGCACGACCGTCTTTTACCGGGAGATCTACACGAGGTACGACGTCCTCGAGTGGCTCGGCGGCCCGTTCGCACTGAAGCTTCAAGGCTGGGAGCGCCGCCGCCATCAGACGCTCGGTGGGCCGGCGCAGCCGTGGTCGGAGTTACAGAACCTCATTGCCCTGGATTGGGCTCCGCGATTCACGGTGGGTGGCGGCTTCGATTACACGGGCAACCCCGAATTTCCAGGCACCTATTTCAACGGATTTTTTACGTACAACCTGTCGTCGTCGTCGAACGTGTCCTTCTTCGGGGGACAACGCCGCGGCGGACTCCGTTGCGTCTCGGGGGTTTGCAGGGTGTACGCGCCCTTCGAAGGGGTCCGCGTGGACGCCACGTTTCGGTTCTAGGAACGCTCTCCGCGTTTCGCCCAGAACGTAAATCGACCGTATAATTTCACCATTTCGTTTCACATGAAGTGAAAGTACATTGTCGAAACCGTCGAGTTCCGGACGACCGTTTCGTTCGAAGTACTCGAGTTGCAAACGTTGAGCATTCGACGCCGCGATGTAACTGCGCGAGCGAATGAGTGCACTCTGCGCGTGTTCGTTATGAACGCGCGAAGAAAGCGACCACTCTCTCGATCATGCCTTCGCGAGCGTCGCGGTTTCAAAATTCGGACATCCGCCGAACTAGCTTCGTTGGCCACGTCGAAGTGTGAACGCGACGCGATGATCCTCTCATCTCGAGTACGACCCACCACGCGATCATTGTGCTACGCCTAATTCGTCATGACCGATACTTCGACAATCCAAGAAACCGAGAGTCCTCTTCGACTAACGCGCTTGGCGAGCGAACCGGCGCCAGCCTCGAGTGAGTGCGAGAGCGCGGACGGCGCGTACGAGCCGTCGTATTCGGTGAGATTGATACGGCCGTTCCTGCGCGTCGTGCGTCGTTCGGGGATCATCCCCAAGGAAGCGTACGAGCAGCTCGAAGCCATGGACGCGGACGAGCGCATCCCGATCGCGTCGGTTCACGACATGCTGCAAGCGGCGATCGATCGCGCGGGCGACCCGGATTTGGGTCTAAAAGCGGCCCGCGAATACACGCGCGGCGATTGCGGCGCCATCGACTACGCCGTCAGCTCCGCCGCCACGGTGCGTGACGCGATGGAGACCGCGGGTCGCTACATGCGCCTCATCAACGACTCGCTCGAGTTCCGTCTCGAGGTCCGCGGCGAGCAGGTCTTCGCGCGTCTCGAGAACACCGTCGCGCTCCCGCGCGCCGCGATCGACTTTCAGTGCGGCGCGTTCCACCGCGCGCACTCTCACAGCTGGGCGTCGGACGTCGACTTCGAGGTGCGCTTTCTACATGCAGCACCCGATGACATCACCGAGTACGAGCGGACCTTCGGCCCGTGTACGCTCAAGTTCGGCGCGAGCGAAATGGGGTTCCTGTTCGATCGACGGCTGCTCGACATGCCACTGCCGAGCGCCGATCCGAAACTGCACGAGGTGATGCGTCGACACGCGGAGGTGATGCTCAATGATCTGCCTCGTACGCGCAGTCTCTCCGATCAAGTGCGCGAGCTCATCGCGAAGGAACTGACCAGCGGCAACGCGAGCGTCGTACGGGTTGCTTCGCACTTGAACGTGAGCAGTCGCACCCTCGAGCGCCGTCTCGAACGCGAAGGAACCACGTTCACGTATCTCCTCGACGACCTGCGCAAGCGGCTCGCGCTCGGGTACGTCGGCGCAGACCATCTCGATCTGTCGGAGGTGGCGTTGCTCCTCGGCTTCTCGCAAACGAGCGCGTTTCACCGCGCCTTCAAGCGGTGGACGAATCAGACGCCGCTGCATTTCCGGCGCGCGCATCGCCAGGCCACCTAGCCGAATCGACGAATCGTTGTCGGCGGCGGTCCTCAATGGCGTCGACGGCTCACGATGGCCCCGCGCCTCGACCTCAATCCGATCGAGGAGTTTCATAATCCCTCGTGCCTCGCGTGACTCATCTACAGTCCCGCCATGCGAAGCACTCGAAGCGTCGTTTTCGAAGCGCGGCGCTCCCTCGGCACCGTCGTCGCGGTCGTATTTGGTTTTTTGGGTGCAGCCTGCTCGGCGAATTCCGGCAAAGCGAGCGCGTTCTTCACCCCGAGCGGGGGAACGACCAGCGCCGGCGCGGCTCCGTCCGCAGGCGGCGGCGCGTCGAACTTCGGCGGGTCGTCGACGTCGACCGGAGGTGATCCCGCGTTTTTCAGCGGCGGCGGGGCCGGTGGAACCACGACGATCCGGACTATTGGCGACGGCGGGACGCCGATGCGCATGTCTGTCGCGCTCGACGATTGCGGCGCGAACAATCCCGCCAACTTGAGCGCCACCGACGTGCAGAGCCTCGAAACGGGCTCGGGCGGCGCGAACGGCCTTCGCTACCTCTATCCCTACGACGGCACCGTGTTCCCGCGCGGGCTCACCGCGCCGCTCTTGATGTGGGACGGCGCGAACGCCGACGCGGTGTACGTGCACATCCACGCGTCGTTGTTCGACTACAAGGGTTGTCTAGTCCCGACCGCGCCGGGGCAGCTCGCGTTGCCTCAACAAGTGTGGGACACCGCCGGCGTGCAGACGCTCGGCCCGAGCGACCCGTTCACCATCGAGTTCAGCACGATCGCGAGCGGCACGGTGTCCGGGCCGATCAGCGAGAAGGTCGTGATCGCGCAGGCGACGTTGAAGGGCTCCGTTTACTACGGGAGCTACAACTCGCCCCTCGCCGGCGCCTTTGGCGGCGGCGCGATCTTGCGGCTGACGCCTGGACAAACCGCGCAGTTCTTCTTGCGCCAGAACACCTGCACCGGCTGCCACGCCATTTCACGAAATGGCTCGCGCCTCATCGCGCGCGAAATCGGCGGGTTGGTCGACGGTGAAGTGTACGGTCTCACGCCGACGACTGCGGCGAACCCCACGCCGATGCGCAGCGCCGACTCGACGGCGTTCGCGGGGATCTATCCCGACGGCTCGGTTTACCTCGGCACCGCGGTCCAGAACGGCATCGGTCCGCGCACGAGCGGGGCGATCCCGGTGATCGGCAACATCGACGCGGCCTTGTACGAGACCGACACCGGCAACGTGATCACCGGAAGCGGCATCCCCACGACCGCCGAAATGCCGACGTTTTCGCCCGACGGCGCCTTGCTCGCGTTCACCGACTACGCGATCTCGAACGGGCACGGCCTCGCGACGATGAGCTACGACGCGACACAACGGAAAGCGGCGAACTACAAGCAGGTGTTCTCCGATCCGACGCTCTTCCCGGGCTGGCCCTTCGCGCTCCCGGACAACGGCGCGCTCGTCTTCGCCGACGGCGCGTCGTCGGACTTCAGCGGGGGCGGCACGGGCATCGACGTCGGTGTGACCGGTCCGGCGAGCGATCTCGAGATCGTCGATCTGGCGAGCACGACGGCCACGCCGATGTACCAGGCCATGGGCTTCCAATCAGCGCAGGACCTCTCGTCGAATCAAACATACCTGCCGTACGGCGCGGAAGAGCTGCACCACTCGTACTACCCCACCGTTTCACCGGCTGCTGCGGGCGGCTATTTCTGGATCTTCTTCGATTCGATGCGCCACTACGGAAACAAGGGCATGGCGCGCCAGCTCTGGGGCACCGCGCTCACCATCTCCGCCGACGGGAAATACGCGGGCGACCCCAGTCACCCGCCGTTCTATCTCCCCGGGCAGGAGTTCGAAACGGCGAATCACCGCGCCTTCACCGCGCTCGATCCGTGCTTGGCCGACGGCGCCCCGTGCACGAGCGGCACCGACTGCTGCAACGGCTTCTGCACGAACGGCATCTGCGGGGTCCCCAACGAACCCCGATGCTCTCAGACCGGCGAAGCGTGCAAGAAAAGCTCGGATTGTTGCGACGCGACGGACTCGTGCATCGGCGGCGTGTGCACGTTCATTCTGCACTGAGGCGCACGCTATCTCATAAACCTACTGCGCCCGCCGCTGCTTCGGTCGGCCTCCTCAGTGCGTGACGCGCGATGTGCGCGAGAGGGCGCGCACCATGCCGGACAACTCGGAGAGCGCGGCGGCGGCGGCCGGGCTGTACGTCACCATGTGGATGAACCCGTGGATCAACCCGGGAAAGCGCTTGAGCACCACCTTCGTCCGCTCGGCATCCAGCATCCGCGCGTACGCCTCCCCCTCGTCGCGCAGCGGGTCGAAACCCGCCGTTGCGATCACCGCCGGACAAAGGCCAGAGAGATTCGCGGCGAGCAATGGCGACACGCGCGGATCGGTGCGCAGCGATGACGAGAAATCGCCGGTGTATTTGTGGTCGAACCACTCCATGTCGGGCGCCGTGAGCAAGAAGCCTTCCGAAAAGAGCCGCGCGGAGGGGCGCTCGACCGAACGATCGACGGCCGGGTAGAGCAGGAGCTGCAGATTCGGCGCCGCTCCGTTGTGCCGAGTGAGCTGCGCGACGACCGCGGACAGGTTTCCCCCGGCACTGTCTCCGCCGACTCCGACGCGTTCCGGATCGGCGCCGAGTTCGCGGGCGTGCTCGACGGCCCAGTGAAACGCGAACAGCGCGTCTTCGACCGCCGCGGGGAATGGATGCTCGGGCGCCAGGCGATAGTCGATGGAGAGCACATGCACGCCCGCCGTGGCGCACAGGTATCGGCATGGCGCGTCGTGCGTCTCGAGGTCGCCGAGGACGAATCCGCCGCCGTGATAGAACACGAGGAGCGGATGCGGTCCGCCGGGCTCCGCGGGAACGTAGTGACGCGCCCGGAGCGCTCCACCAGGGCCGTCGAGCACGAGGTCTCGCGTACTTTTGACCTCCATCGACCCGGCCGAATACGCGACCGTCGTGGCGAGCATATTGCGTCTCGCCTTGGCCGGTGTTTCCGCGCGGAGCGGCGGCATGCGCATTCGCTTCTGGAGCGCGAGCAGGAGCTGGACTTCTGGGTCGAGCGTTTGGCCGTCGCGCACGATCGCCGGCTGTCCGGAGATCTTCAGCTGCGTGGCGATGGGCAAACGGAGCAGGAAGCGCAGCACGCCGAGCTGGATGCCGTCACGGGCGCGAACGAGGGTGTCTTTTAGGGTCATGAAAGTGCCGGAGATACGATGTTGAAAGACCCGACGCCGGGGAGCGTCGTCACGAAATCCGCCCCGAATGCGCGCGACGGTGTGGTCGCGCCGGGTGCGACGTCGCCCCGGAGCACGCGCTCCACGCTCGCGAGCGCCGCGAGCACCGTGAGCTCGTACCCTTCCGGTAGCGACAGGTGTCCCTCGACGGCGCGGCCTTGGTCGTCTTCGACGCGGCCCCAGACGCTCATGCGCGTCGTGCGGCGTTGCTCTTCGTCGGGACCTTTCGCGCGCTTTTCGACTTCTTTTTGCAGCACGCGGATCACGCTCGGCAGCTTGAGCACCGGCGCGCAGAACCGAAGCACGGAAGCGGCGCGAGCGACGCCTTTCGGGACGACGGTGTACACCGTGATGTCGGGGATGCCCGTCGAGTGAAACGCGGTGACGATATCGCCCCACGGGATGGACATCGCGAAACGAGCCCCCTCTGCAAACGGGATCTCGCGCTTCAGCGGCGCCGGGATCGAGACGATGACGCCGCCTCGGCGCACCTTCGCGCCGACGTGGAGATTTTCGACGGTCGTCTTCGCAGTGCCCGCGCTCGGCATCATGCTATCCCCGGTGAAAGCCAGTTCGAGGCGAACCGCGGACGGCAATTCACCTTTCAGCTTTTGAGCCATGCAATCGGTCGGGACGACATCGAACCCGACCGACGGCAAGAGCACGACGCCGCGCGCCGCCGCTTCGTCGCTCCGCGCGAGCACGGCTTCGAGCACCTTATACTCGCCGGTGATGTCGAGATAGTGGGCGCGCGCCTTCAAGCAAGCGTCGACCATCGGCGCGCTCGTCTTCGAATACGGCCCGGCGCAATGCAAGACGACCTTGGCGCCGCGGATCCCTTCGAACGCCGCCTCACCGTCGAGACCGAAGATGCGAAACTCGTACCCGAGACGTTTCGCGAGCGGCTCGACCGCTTCGCGGGTTCTTCCGGCGAGCACGAGCTCGAGCCCTCGTTCTCGCGCACGTTCGGCGATCAGGCGACCGGTAAAGCCGTTCGCGCCGTACAGGAGCACGGGGGTTTCGCTCATGGATGAGAACCTCTCTTCGAAAGGATTCGTCTAGAAGCCATCACCCCTCTCATCGTTGAGATGGGCTCGAGGCGGATGCCATGGAGTGCGGCTCGAGAGAAGCAAAAGGGTGAGCGGCCGCTTCTCTGCGGAGACGGGCAATATTGGCGCGTCCGGCCATCGGCAGCTCGAGCGCGAGCGCGAGCGGCAAGAGCGCCGCGCCGATGCCCGCGCGCAGAACGGCGTCCGTCACCCAGGGTCGCTCGATGCCGGCGAGCGCCCGCAAATGATGCGGGATCAGTCCCACAGCGGCGATGCTGGCCAATCGAAGCGACGCGGCGACCGGCAGCCGTTGACCGACGATCGGCGGCGCCACGACGAATCGAATGGCGTCGAGGGCGGCTTGAGAAAGGCACAATGAAGGCCGCATTCTCTCGAAGTAAACGCGCATTTCCGCGGCGCTCGTCGGCACCCGATCGCGCGGCACCCCGACCAGCGCGGCGGACTCGACGCTCTCGGCGAAGTATCGATCCCGGTCTGCGTTACTGAGTGGGCCGCCGTAGGCGCGATACGCCGCGGCGAACGAGTGCACTTCGACGCAGTGCACCCAAAGCAAGGTGTCGGGGTCGTCGGCGGTATAGGTGCGTCCCGTCACCGGATCGACGCCGCGGATCCGACGATGAACGGCGCGCACCAGGGCGCCGGCGGCCACCGCGGAAGCCGAATCGCCATAGGTGACCGTCAACACGTACCGAATCGTCCGCTGAAGACGGTAAATCCCTCGAGTTCGGTAATCGCTGTGCTGGGCCACCCCGGCCATCGCCAGCGGGTGCAAGGACTGGATGATCAGGGCGCGCATGCCCCCGATGAGCATGGAAGGGTTCGCGTGCACCCTCCAGGTCACGCTGTTCGGCCCAAACAAGCCGTCGTCGCTCGGAAACGGCGGGACCATCGACGAACAGATAGCGTCCGCCTTGGGGACCGTCAAACCTCCGCCGCCGAGACGGACACCGTTCCGGTAGGATCCTTCCGTTGCAGCTCTCGACAGCGTTCGCATGGCGTCCGGCGCGACTCGCTCTCGCCGGCGTTCTCGTCTTCCACCTTGCGGCCATCACCATGGCCAACGTGTCGCGAACCACCGCGCTCGGAACGACGTTTCACCGTCCCTTCGAGACCTACATCGACGCAGCGCGGCTCTGGCAGAGCTGGGACATGTTCACGACGATCCCGCATTTTCACGACATGGCAGGGGCGCTCGTCGCCTTCGACGACCAGGGAAACATCACGCGCTACGGCCCGATGCTCCCCGATCTGCGGCCGCTCCGGAAGGATCCACGTATCATCGGCGCCTTCCTGCGCCTCGCGTTCGTCGAAGACGGCTACGCCGCGTACAACGTTCGCTATCTGCGCGCGGTGTGCGACGCCATCGCGACGCGCTCGGGGAAGAGACCGGCGAAGGTCGGCTTCGAGCTCTACACGGAGGAGCTTCGCTCGATCCAAGACGTCCAGCGCGACAACCGGATCGGGGAACGAAGGACGTATCCATTCGGACCGATAGCATGCCCGCGCTGACGTCGCTGAAAGACGCGGGCGCTCGCGCCGTCGCCGCCGTGGAAGGCTGGTTCTTCGCGCCGGCCGATCCGCGCGCGTACGCCGCGCTCCGCATCGGTTACGCGGCGTCGACCCTGTGCATCTTGGTCGACCTCTGGCCACTGCGGTTGTCGCTGTTCGCGAACAGCGGCATGTTCGGCAAGACACCGAGCGGCGTCGACCCCTACGGGCTCCTCGACGTGTTCACCTGGAGCGGCAGCACGGCGTGGGTGAACGCGGTCTTCGTCGTGACGGCGCTCGCCCTGGTCTCGCTCGGGCTCGGAATTTTTCAGCGCGCGAGCGCGCTCGTGGTCTACACGTGGGCGGCTTCGTATTGCGCGGCGGGAGCGATCGCTCAAAGCGGCTTCGATACGATCGCCCGCGTCATCGGGTTCGTCCTCGTCGTCAGCCCGACGCCGCGCACCTGGACGGTCCTCGGCACGCGGAAGGACGAGGCGCCGCCCATCTACGGACTCCGTCTCGTGCAATGGCAGGTCTTGTTGATCTACGTGTGCACGGTCTGGTTGAAAGCGCCGGACCCGTTCTGGCGACGCGGTGAAGCGATTCCGTATTTCATGATGTCCATTTTCGCGCGCTTCCCGAATCCTGCGTTCGCTCGACTCGGCGCGTTGGGCGCCGTCCTCACGTACGCGACGCTCCTCATCGAAGTGACGTTGCCCTTTCTCCTGTGGATGCGGAAGACGCGGTGGCTCGGCGTGTTCCTCGGCGTGTCCATGCACATCGGGATCGCCGTCGTCGCCAAGCTCATTCCCTTCACCCTCGCGATCGTCCCGCTCTACTTCGCCTTTTTCGAACGGCGCGATTTCGACGCCCTGGCGTCGCTGGTCCGGCGCACCGAACCCCGCTGAGTACGGAGCGCCGCGAAATGTCCCGTTAACCGGGTCGAGACGTTCGCGGATGACGCTATCGGCCGATGGCATTTTCCGAGTCGGGTCGCGCGCTCGTCCGGCCGGAGAAACTGCGCCCGGGGTACGACGTCGTCATCATCGGCGGCGGCGGTCACGGTCTCGCAGCGGCGCACTACCTCGCGCACGATCACGGGATCCACAACGTCGCGGTCCTCGAAGCGGGCACGATCGGCCGCGGCAACAGCGGCCGCAACACGGCCATCGTTCGCTCGAATTACCTCACGCCGGAAGGCGTTGCGCTCTACCGCGAGAGCATGAACCTGTGGCGCGATCTCCCTGCCGCGCTCGACATCAATCTGCTTTTCTCGGAACGCGGACATCTGACGCTCGCGCATACCGAAGGCACGCTGCGAACGATGCGCTGGCGCGCCGGAGTGAACCAGGTGCTCGGCGTCGACAGCGAGCTGGTCGACCGTGACGACGTGGCGCGCCTCTGCCCCGCGCTCGATCTCGATTGCGGCGGCCGGCGGCCCATCCTCGGCGCGCTCTATCATCGCCCCGGCGCGATCGTCGCGCACGACGCCGTGGTCTGGGGGTTCGCGCGTTCGGCGATGCGCGCCGGCGTCGAAATTCACGGAAATACACGGGTGCTCGGCTTCGACGTGCGCGGCGGGCGCGTGGTCGGCGTCGAGACGTCGCGCGGATACGTGGGCGCGAATCGGGTGCTCTCCGCCGTCGCAGGCTCCACGCCGCGGATCACGAAGCTCGCCGGCGTGCGCACGCCGATCGTCGTGCATCCGCTGCAAGCCTGCATTTCCGAGCCGATGCAGCCGTGGCTCGATCCGATCATCGTGTCGGCCAGCTTGCATGCGTACGTGAGCCAAGACGTTCGCGGAACCCTGGTGATGGGCGCGGCCCTCGACGGTTACGAGCTGCACGCGCCGCGCTCGACGTTCGATTTTCTCGAAGATCTGTCGAGCGCGATGCTCGACTTGTTTCCCCGACTCGCCGAGACGCGCATCGTGCGCCAATGGGCCGGCATCGCCGATATGACCCCGGATTTCTCGCCGATCATGGGGAAAACACCGGTCGAGTTTTTCTATCTCGATGCCGGATGGGGAACATGGGGTTTCAAAGCGACGCCCATCTCCGGAAAAACGTTGGCGCACACCGTCGCGCACGATCGCGCGCCGTCACTGATCGAGCCGTTCCGCCTCTCGCGGTTCGCGGAGTTCGGTCTCATCGGTGAGAAGGCCGCCGCGTCCGTCGGACACTGACGCGAAACTTCCCGGAGCCCGCGCATCGTGCATGGTTTCAGCGTCCGCGTGAAACTCGTCACGCTTCCAGAAATCGGTCCGCGTCCGCTCTCGGAGTTCGTCTACGGCGGCTCCGTAGACGAGGGCCCGGACCCAGCGACCTGCTCCGATGGAGCCTGGGCGGATTTCGTGTTCCACCGCACCGGCGAACCCAACCAACGCAACGAGTGGTGGTACCACCGGCCAACCGGTACCTGGTTTTGGGTCGAGCGCGACACCGAGACCGACAGAATCGTCGACGTCCGCTTCGCATCGGCGACGCCGCATCGGGAGCGCGCATGAACGACCTCCGCGTGCCGATCGCTCGCGAAGCGACCTCGCCGTTCGAGTGGATCGATCGAACCGCGCCGTTGACCTTCACGTTCGAGGGAACGCCGTGTCCCGCGTTCGCGGGAGATTCGATCGCGAGCGCACTGCTCGCGAATGGGCAACGCGTGCTCGGTTACAGCGCGAAAAAGCGACGCGCGCGCGGTATCGGCGCGAACGTACTGGTTCGCGATCGATCAGGGGGGTGCATTGCCGCCGAAGACGTCCCTGTGGGGACAGGGATGGAGCTCCGCATTGCGCACGCGCGCCCGTCGGGAAGCCCGCCACCGGAGTGGACCGAATCCGGCTCGAAGCTCACGCGCGGCGGCTTGCACGATCCGGTGCGGCTCCGTGAATCTAACTTCGAGCGCTCGGTTCGAAGCTGGGTCGGCGTCGCGACCTTATCGGAAGGGAGCCCGCGGAGCTCGTACTCGAAGCCGCACGCATTCACCGATGTGCTCGTCGTGGGCGGCGGAATCGCGGGCCTTTCCGCAGCGGTGACGAGCGCCGACCTCGGCGTGAACGTCACCCTCGTCGAGCTCGATCCGGGCCTCGGCGGTCGCGCCGTAGCCACCGAAGAGGGCCGTCGCGAGCTCGCGACGTGGAGCGATCGCGCACTCGCCCACGAGCGGGTGGCGATCCGCACGTCGACGGTCGCCCTCGGCATGTACGACGGCGGCCTCACGCCGCTGCTCGGCCCGGGTGGCATCACGAATCTGCGCGCGCGGGCCACGGTGCTCGCGACGGGACGCGTCGCACTGCCCGCGGTTTTTCGCAACAACGACTTGCCCGGGATCCTGACGCTCGCGAGCGCAGAACGGCTCTTCCATAGATACGCCGTTCGCCCCGGTCTCCGCACGGTGATCCTCACGACGACCGCCGACGGTCATCGCTTCGCGGCGGATCTCGCGAGCGCCGGCGTCGAAATCGTCGCCGTTCTCGACGCGCCGACGATCGCCGGCGGAACCGAATCGGGGCGCGATCATCCTAATGCCGCTCCGCTCAGAGGCTCCGCAGGCGACGATCGCGTCATCGAAGCCATCGCCGGAAGCGACGGCGCCCTCGCCGCGCTCGTCGTCGAACGCCGCGGGACGCGCACGACTCTTCAATGTGACGCACTCGTCGTCAGTGCGGGAAGCGGGCCCGCGGATCAACTCGTCCAACAAGCGCGTCGATCGCACCAGCCCGTCTTCGGCGCGATCGACGCAGAAATCGCGGACGCGGTGTGGGCCGCCGGGTCGGTTCGCGGCGCGGGCTCGTACGCCGCGCGCGTCGAAGACGGCGTTCGCGCCGGACAGCTCGCGGCAGCGTCGCTCGGCGTTCCGACGACGGTTCGAGTCGCGTCTGTTGCGAGCAGACCGCCGCTCCTCGACTGCGCCCCCATTTTCTCGCACGCCGAGGGCGCTTGTTTCGTCGACTTCGACGAAGACGTCGAGGTCAAGGACCTCGCGGTGGGCATCGCCGAAGGCTTCGACGAAAGCGGCCTCCTCAACGCGTACACGAAATTCGGACGCGGTTTCGACCAATCCAAGTCGAGCCACGTCTTGGCTTCGGAGGTGCTCGCCGAGCGAACGGCGCGCGCGGTGGCGTCGCTCGGACGCCCCGTGCAGCGCCCGCCGGTGCGTCCGACGCCGATGGGTGCGCTCGCCGGGCGTCGCTTTCGGCCGCGACGAAGAACGCCGCTCCACGACTGGCACGCCGCTCACGGCGCGGATTTCTTGATCGCCGACGACTGGGATCGCC
>DATBBD010000641.1:0-2026 GCA_036271175.1 Polyangiaceae bacterium
GGCGCCATGTACGCGACCTTGCCCTTGAGCGTGCCGTTCAGCGTCTCGAACGACGCGCGGCTATTCACCTTGGCGATCCCGAAATCGACCAGCTTCACGAGCCCGCCGAACCCGACGAGAATGTTGTGCGGCGAGACGTCGCGATGGACGAGCCCGACGGGCTCACCGTTTTCGTAGGCGAGCTCGTGCGCCGCGTGTAAGCCGGCGCCGATCTGAGCCCCGATCTTCACGGCGACGCCGAGCGGGATCCCCCCGACCTTCGCGGCGTTCGTGACGACCGTGCTCAGCGGTTCGCCGAAGATCCACTCCATGACGAGGTAGAAGACGCCGTCCTGTTCGCCCGCGCCGAGCACCTCGACGACGTTCGGGTGATGGATGCGCGACGCGATTTCGCCTTCCTTCTGGAACATCCGCTCCGCGTCGGCGTCGGCGCGCAGCATCGGGTCCATCGTCTTGATCGCCACGAGGCGCTGAGCCCCGTCCGCGCCCTCGAGGCGTGCGGCCCAGACCGTCGCCATGCCGCCCTGCGCGAGGGGCCGGAGCAGCTGGTAACGCCCGAGCCGTGAACCCGATCTGAGAGTCTCTCGATTCGACATCGTTTCTTCGGAATCGCTGTGGGAGTCGACGAGTCGGTCAAGACCCGCCGTGCCAAACGATTCAACGGCACTTTCGCGGCCCGCGTAACGTTTTTCGGAAAAAACCGACCGTGAGACGCCGCGCGAGCACGGCGACCTCGTTGCCCCTCTGCGCACCCGCTGCTACTCGAACCCCGTGGCGACCACGGCGTGCCCGCATTGCGGCGAGCTCATCGAGACCTTTCCCGATCTCGGGGGCGGCGAAGAGCAGGAATACATCGAGGATTGCTCGGTGTGTTGCCGTCCCATCATGTTCAGCGCGAGCCTCGACCCGGAGTCGGAAGACTTCGTCGTCGTGGCATCGCCCGAAGTGTGATCGATTCGATCGCACCTTGCGGGGCGAGACCGCTCGGCGTCAGTCTTTGACGAGGCGAATGCCGACGACGGAGAGCGACGGGATCCCCCCGCTCGCGTCGGTTTCGACGCGAGTGCCGTCGGACGTGACCGCGCCGTCGCTGATTTTCGCCCACCCGCCGTACGGCGCCCACTCCTCGGCGACGTCGACTCCGTGGAGATAAAATTCGACCTTGCTGCTTTTGGGCCAGCCCGGCGTGTTCGCGACGCTCATCTTCGCCGCGGGGCACAGCTCGGTACCCTCCGGCGTGAGCGCGACGACGATTTCGAAGCCCAGCGATGGATCGACGGCAGCCGGTGTGTGCTCGGGTGGGACAACGGCAGCCCGGAAATGTTGAAGGTCCGTCGTGTCGAAGTCGAATGGATCCGGAGCCACCGGGTTCATGTTCGCGGCGAGTGAAAGCGTGACGCCGTTCGACGTCGCGTCCGTGCCGGCATCGAGCGGCACGCCGGCGGAGGGCGCGTCGAACGCGACGGTGATCTGCGACCCGAGATCGACCTTGATGGGCGGGTCGCGCAGCGGATACGCGAACCGCGCGTAGGCGCGGGCGTCGCCGTACTTGAATGCCGGCTGGTCGAGCATCGCGGCTTCGTCGAAATCGACGAACCCGTTCGCGTTGGTCGTACCGTTGAGGCAGAGGTTCACGCCGCAGGTCTGAGCGGTCACGCTCGGGACGGGAGCGCCAGTGGTATCGACCACGGTCGCCGAAAGGTGTGTGAACGCGATCGTCGCCTCGGTCGAGCTCGAATAGCCGGGCCCATTGCAGACCTGCGCCGGCGGAGCCGCGTCGCCGGTCGACGCGGGCGTCCCCGAATCGGGCGTTCCGATTTGCACCGGCGTGACGGCGCCGGAGGGTTTGCCACCGCCGCTACTGCTTCCGCAGCCGGTCGCCAACAAAACCGCACCAACAAAAACCTCAAGGCAAGACGCGCGTGGGATTTTGCGAGACGCGCTCAGGCATCGATGGGTCATGAGACTCGGGCTCCTTCGCAATCCGGACGGCGCCGACGAGTCGATTGTAGTCGAACGGCGTGTA
>DATBBD010000642.1:0-9607 GCA_036271175.1 Polyangiaceae bacterium
GTCGCGCTCGTTTACGGGTTTTTCGACCGCGCGGGCCCGTTTCACCGCACGCCGAAGGTGCCGCGCACGCCGCGCGCCGGCGAACCGACGTATCGCGCCCGCCGTTCGATCCTGGTCGCCGTGGAGCTCGTCATCGGCGCGCTCTACGCCTGGTTTTCGTACGTCGCCATCTCGCGCAACATCTTCACCGAGGGCGGGTTCTTCGCGTTCGTCTCGTTCGCCTATCTGTGGGTCGGCGTCGGATCACTTCGAGTCGACGCGGCGCCGCCCTCGCCCGTCGTCGTACCGGAGCGCGTGCCGCACGGCGCGCCGCTCGCCGTGCTGGACCCCGAACTCCCCGCTGCCACGCAATCCGTCCCCGACGGCTGAGTCGGCCGCGCTACTCTGCCCGCGATGCGATTGCTGGCGACCGGCGCGGCCATCGTGATCGCGGTGGACCTCGTCGCGCTTCACGCCGTCGCGCTGTACGCGGTCTCGATTCTTTTTTTGGGGGCACGCGCGGCGGGCCGTGCGCGCCGCGGAGACGTCCGAGTCGCTGCGAACGCGGCGTCGGCGCCGCCGCGAATCGCCGCGCTGGTCGTCGCGCACGACGAGGAACGCGTCGTCGTGCGCTCGGTGCGGAGCCTTTCCGAGCAGCGGTATCCCGAAGGTCGATTCGCGGTGTTCGTCGTGGCCGATCATTGCAGCGATCGGACGGCCGCGGTCTCGAGCGCCGCGGGCGCGACGGTGTTCGAGCGCACCGGACCGAAAGCGGAAGGGAAAGCGCCGGCCGTCGCCCACGGCGTGACCGCCGTCGCCGCGCTCGGCGGTTTCGACGCCATCGCGATCTTCGACGCAGACAACCAGGTCGATCCCGGATTTCTGGCGGCGATCGCGGCGCGCCTCGAGGCCGGCGAGCGCGTCGTGCAGGGCGTCGTCGACGCGTTGAACCCCGACGCCTCGTGGGTCGCCGCGTCGAGCGCGCTCGGATTCTGGGCGATCACCGCCGTCGCGCAGCGTCCCCGCGAAGCGCTCGGCTTGAGCGCACCGCTCATGGGCACCGGTTTCGCCATGGAGCTCACGGCCGCCGTGCGCTTTCTCGGTGACGCCTCATCGCTCACCGACGATCTCGAGCTCGGGTGCCGGCTCTGTCTCGACCGCGTGCGCGTCGCGCACGAGCCGCTCGCTCGCGTATTCGACGAAAAACCCACGACGATGAGCGCCGCCATCTCGCAGCGGCACCGCTGGATGCAAGGACGATGGTCGGTCGCGCACCGGTACTTCGCCGCGCTCGGCGCGCGCGCGTTCGGCCCGGGCGCGGCGTCGTTCGCCGAGCGCTTTCGTACCGCCGACGTCGCGTATCAACTGGTCGCGCCGTCGCTCTTGTTCACCGCGGTCGCGCTCGCGGTCCTGTCGCTCGCGCTCGTGATCATCGTGGCGATGGTCGCGCTCGGAGCGCTTAGCGGGTCGATCCCGTTCGACGGCGGTTTTCGAGCGTTCGCTCTCTCGTCGCTCGTCGGCGCGTTGTTCTACTACGTCGTGCCTGCGCGCGGCATCGCGCGGTTCCGGCCTTCGGCGAAGGTGTGGCTCTGCTACGCGTTGCAGCCGTTCTATCTCGTGCTCTCGCTGCCGCTGTCGGTCAGCGGATGGCTCACTCGCCGGCGCCGCGCCTGGAAGCGCACCCCGCACGGCGCAGGGTGAATCGTCATCGGATCGCGATGGCGCAGAGCCGCGAGTAGACGTCGCCCGTGCGTTCGTCGAGCACCGTCTCTTCGAGGCGCGCATGGTGACGAAGGAGCGGTTCGAAGAAGGTCGGCGCGGCACCTGGCAAGTCGAGATGTCGCGCGACGACCTCGACCGAGCGGCGATACGCGGCGTCGTCTTCGTCGAAGCGCACGACGAGGAAGGGCTCTCGCTCGTGGAGCGCGAGCATGCGCTCGTTGTAGTCGGTCCACAGCGCCATCCACCGCGCGAGCTCGCCGCCGTTCCGCTGCATCAACGATTTCGCGACGAGGAGCGGATGACGAAATGTGCCGACGAACGTGACGTCGTCGAGCGCCTCGCGCCAGAACGCGAGCGTGACGAGCGTGCGCGGATCCTTGAACCCCCAGCGCGGCACGGCGTACGACCGGATGATCGCGTCGCGCCGCGCGCTATGCTCGTCCGTCCACGCGAGGCGTTCCGGCGGCGCGTCCCAAGCGCCCCCGCTGTGCACCAAAATCGCCTCCTGCAGCTCCATGATGCTTCGATTTTCGCGGTTTCCCTTTTCGTTGTGGGGCGCCACCGTGATGACCTCGCCGAGATGGAGCCCCGCCTCTTCGAGACTGCCGGCGAGGCTGCTCGTCCCGCTCCGATGCATGCCGACGATCAAAACGACGCGCGTCATGAGCCCGCTCTCGGCCTCGTATCATAGACGAGTCGAAGACAGGGTAAGATCGGCGAATGGGACCCACCCTGACGATCGTGCTCGTCGTGTTCTCGATGCCCGAGCAGGCGCGACGCACCTTGCACACGCTCTCGCCCGCGTATCAGCACGGCGTGCCCGCGGGCGCGTACGAGGTCGTCGTCGTGGAGAACGAATCGCCGCGCCTCCTCGGCGAACCGGCCGCTCTCGCGTCGGGTCCGCACGTTCGCTATTTTTTGCGCCCGGAGCGGTCCGAGTCGCCGGTGGCGGCGGCGAATTTCGGCGCCGAGCAGGCGCGCGGCGAGGTGATCGGCGTCATGGTCGACGGGGCGCGGCTACTGAGCCCGGGCGTCGTCGAGCTCGCGCTCCTCACGCATCGAGCCGCGGACCGCGCCGTGCTCTCGATCCCGGGGTATCACCTCGGCAGCGAGCTCCAGCAACGCGCCGTCGCGGGCGGCTACGACGAAGTGGCGGAGGCCGAGCTCCTCGAGAGCATCGGGTGGCCGCTCGACGGCTATCGGCTGTTCGACGTCGCGTGCTTGAGCGGGTCGTGCGCGGCAGGGTTCTTCGCGCCGTTCGCGGAGAGCAACTGTATCTGCGTGCCGAAAAGCGTCCACGAGCGTCTCGGCGGGTTCGATTCGCGCTTCGTGCTCCGTGGCGGCGGCTACTCGAATCTCGACTTTTACGCGCGGATTTGCGCCCAGGACGACATCACGCTGTTCGTCGCGCCCGGCGAAGGGACGTTTCATCAGTTCCACGGTGGCGTGACGACCGGCGGAGGCGACCCCGCATCGCGAGAGGCGTTGATGGCGGCGCTCCGCGACGAGTATCGAACGATCCGCGGCAAAGATTTCACCCTTCCGCCGCGCGAGCCGCTGTTCATCGGGCGCATCGCGCCGAGCGCGCGACGCTTCGTCGTGCATTCGACGAAAGCGTGGGAGCGCCCGTGACGGCGCCGAAGCTGTCGATCGTCGTCGTCGTGCACCGCATGGCGCGCCAGGCCGAAAATACGCTGTTCAGCTTGTCCGCGCCTTATCAGCGGCACGTCACGAGCGACGACTACGAGCTCATCGTCGTGGAAAATGCCTCGAGCGACGTGCTCGGCGAGGCGCGCGCGACGGCCGCCGCGAACGGTGTGCGGTATTTCTTTCGCGACGAGCGCGGCGTGTCGCCCGCGCCGGCGCTGAACTTCGGCGTACGACAAGCGCGCGCGCCGTTCATCGGCCTCGTCGTGGACGGCGCGCGTCTCGTGACGCCGCGGGTCGTCGAATACGCCCTGCTCGCGTCGCGCATGGATCCCCAGGCCCTGGTCGTCGTGCCCGGCTACCACCTCGGCGCGACCGAGCAGCAGCGCGACCCGAAC
This sequence comes from Polyangiaceae bacterium, assembly GCA_036271175.1. Classification (GTDB taxonomy): domain Bacteria; phylum Myxococcota_A; class Polyangia; order Polyangiales; family Polyangiaceae; genus DASZVB01. The sequence goes on from DATBBD010000642.1 coordinate 3,747, forward strand.
TACGAGGAAGCGAAAGAAATCGAGTTGCTCGACCGCTCCGGGTGGCAGAACGACGGCTACGCCTTGTTCGACATCGCGACGCTCTCGAGCGCAAATGCCTCCGGCGTCTTCCACCCGTTCATGGAATCGAACTGTCTCTTTTGCGCTCGCGACAGCTACGAACGGATCGGCGGAGCCGACGAGCGATTCGATTTGCCGGGCGGCGGGAGCGTCAACCTGTACCTTTACCGGCGGCTCGCGCTCCTCGCCGAAAGCCGACTCGTCGTCCTGCCCGGCGAGGGGTCGTTTCATCAATTCCACAGCGGTGTCACGACCACGGCGTCACCGGAGCTTCCGGGCGTGCTCGCCGAACATCGCGCGCAGCTCGCCGCGCTCCTCGGGCACCCCTTCGAATCGCCGAAGCGCGAACCGCTGTTGCTCGGCGCGGTCACGAGCCACGCGCTCCCGGCACTGGCCCATTCCGTCGATCGCGGCCTCGCCCGCTTCGCGCGCTTCCGCAATCAAGGAAACAAAGCCTGGAGCGACGACCCCGACCCCACCGAGTGAGCTACGGTTTCTGAGATAGCTGCGGGTCCGTCTCGGCGGCTTCGCGTGCACGTCGTTCCCGGACGGCTTGCTTCAGGATTTCGATGCGCTCGTGCTTTCGCCGGAGCTCCTGAAACTCGGCGGCGTGCACGTAAAACCCGCGAAGGCGCTCTTCGACTTCTCGATCTTTCGAGAAGAGGAAATCGAGGAGCGGCGCGCGCCGGACCGGACCCGGTTTGCGGAGCACGCCGAGCCCGAAACCGTGGCGGAAGAGAAACGTCTCGTGGTTCTTCTCGAGATCTTCCCAGAATCGCCACGCGCCGAAATCGCGGATTTTCGCCATGACGTCGTGGAAGAGGACGATGCCGCCCGGTTCGACCTTGGGGTACCAGGTTTCGAAGTCGCCCTGGACGGCTTCGTAGGTGTGATAGCCGTCGATGTGCACGAGGCCGATCGACTCGGGCGCGAATTGTCCGACGGCTTCTTCGAACCGCTTACGAAGCAACGTCGAAAAATCGGCGTAGTGCGCGTCGTTGTGCGCCTTCACCTCGGCGAACACCTTTTCGTCGTAGTGATCGGTGTGCTCGTCGCCTTCCCAGGTGTCGACGGCGTACGCGCGCGCAGTGACGCCGTGCTCGCGGAGCGACTGACAGAGGCAGAAATACGACACGCCGGATTGCGTCCCCAATTCGACGAGCACCGACGGACGGAGCGCCCCCACCAGATCGTAACCGAACGGCAAGTGGTCCACCCATGTCGAGAACGCCATGCGACGCGGCGAAAACGAAAGCGACGGCGGGAGATAGATCGAGGACGTCATGACGGGGTTTCCGGCGTCGTTCATGGCTTGTCGAGCGGCCATTCGTCGAGGCCGAGTTTTTTGCAAAAAGTGTGACGGAACGCCGCGCGGCCCGCCGAGGTTTGCAAGAAGAGCTGCGCTTTGCCGGGGATCACGCCGAAGAGCATCGGCTCTCGGTGCGCGCCCTCGAATTTCCCGCCGTTCAGCTCGCGGAGCTGCTTTCTGTGGCTCTCGAGCACTTCTTCACGGTCTCCGACCTCTGCGGTGGTCACACCGCCGTGGAATTGATGAAACGACCCTTCGCCGCCGAGCACGATGAACTTGATGTTCGGGAGTGCCGCGAGCTTCGTATAAATGTGAATGTTCACCGACCCGCCGCCGGGCAAGTCGAACCGCTCGTCGGCGCGTCCGATCGCTTCGAAGCACTCGCGCGTGCAAAGTAAGCAATTCGACTCGAGCATCGGCGAGAGGAAGCCTTTGTCGTTCGCGCCGCTGAAGCACGCGATGTCGAAGAGCCCGTAGCCGTCTTCCTTCCACTTCGATTGTTCGAGGAGCTCCGCCTCGACGCGTTCGTCGTAGCCCGCCGTCACGTTCTTGTGATGCTCCTCCGGCCCGAGGTGATAACCGGGCACTGCGATGAGCGGATGATCGGCGAGCCGCTGCGCCTTCAGCGCGTGCTCGACGAGTCGCGGCGTCACCATCCGCGCTCCGTCGATGATCAGGCAGACGAGGGGCGCGCGGCTTTGCTCGTATGCGAAGTTCAGCGCGAACACCGGCGTCTGAGTCGCTTCGTCGCGGAGAAAATAGCGGACGTTTTTTCCGAGCGCCGTCGCGCGCGCTTCGCCGAGCACGTCGTCCGAACGGTTCTCGACCGCGATGATCTCGTAGTCCTCTTCGCGCACGTTCTTCTGATGCCGCGCCGAGAGGCTATAGAGCGTGTTCTCCGCCTGCCGCGACATGCGGTAAATGACGACGAGAAAGGAGATCTTCGGGGTCGAGGGTGACGTCATCGATCTTCGAAACCGTAGCGAGGTACCCGGGGAGCTTGCCATGTCGGGGGAACGGATCACAGCGATCGTGTGTAACTTCGTGCACGACCTCCAACGTGTTCGTGCATGCATTTGCACGGGAAGTTCCGTGCTTGATGCTTGACCGACCACGAGGCTGACGTTAACTCGAAAGCGTGTGAGGAACCGCGCCGCGCTCGTCGTGAGACGTCGGCGCCAGGGAGGACGTACACATGAATGAACGAATCGTATCCGCGGTGGTGCGAAGCCGCGCAAGGTCGGCTTCACTGGTTGGTCTCGCCGTCCTCGGCGGCGCGTGGTCGCTGGCCTGCGGCGCTACCGACGGCGGTACGTCGTCCGGAGCCGCAAGCCACGATACGGCGGTGTCGCACACCGCTTCGGCGTCGACCGAGCGAGCGCGCGTCGCGCAGTACCTCGACTCGATCTACCGCCTCGAAGACGTCCGCCATACGTTCCGAACCGCCGGCGGCGAGAACGTCGACTGCATCGACTTCGACGCACAGCCGAGCGTTCAGCGAGCCCGCGCGCAGGGCATCCCCGTATCGAACGAACCGCCTCCCATCGCGTTGCCGCGCGGGGCGGTGACGAACGCCCAACCGCTGAGCGGCGCCGATCAGACCGCCGACGAGCAGGGCCGCACGCGGCTTTGCCCAGCCGGCACGGTCGCGTTTTCAGGGCGCCCCACCTACGAACAAATCGAGGCTAAGGGAGGCTTGGACGAATACGTCAGGTCCATCGCGATCCACAAGAGGGGCGCGGCTCCCGCGGTCCAACCCGACTCGATTCCTGCACATACGCAACCTGGCCCCGATTGGGATCATGCAGCGGGGTTTCAGTTCGTAAACTACACGTACTTCTCGACGACCACGCCGGTGTTCACTCCGATGCTAGAAAATTCGGGTGATCACAGCGTCTCTCAAATGTGGGTACTGACCGGCTCTTGCGCGTCCGACTCGTTCGTCGGGTCCTGCGGAACCTCGGCGTGCGCACCCTATACGTGTAGCAACGCCAACACCCAGGTTCAGTCACTCGAGGTGGGCTGGATCGTCGGGTCGCCCAACTCCGACGCGAATCCGCACCTGTTCGTCTTCACGACGACGGACGGCTACGGCTCGAGTAGTTGCTTCGCTCAAAGCGGGTGCGGCTCCTTCGTGCGAATGTCGGCCCCCTATTGGCCCGGAGCGCCGCTCACCTCGACCAACCTCGGGAGCACCCCCGTCGAGCTGACCATGGCCGTCGTGAACTACAATCAGACCTGGTACATCGTCGCCGACGGTTCGTACATCGGGTACATTCCGCCCAACACCTACCGGGGGCAGATGCAATCTTCCGCGTCTTACTTTCAGGTGGGCGGCGAGGTGTTCGACTCGTGGGAGAACAATCCGCCCTCTCACACGATCACGTTCATGGGATCCGGGATTTCGGACTGGGGCTATCCCGCGATCGCGTACCACCGAAATGTCCAATTCGTCGCTCCCGGCGGAAGCGGCTGGACGAACGCGGCGCTCACCTTCCAGAACGGAAACGGCATCACCGGCAACAACGCCGCGACGTATTATCACGTCGTGCACGGCAACCCCGGCGGCGCGAACTGGGGCTCGTTCTTCTACTTCGGCGGTCCGTTCTAACGAGCTCGTTGGGCCGGGTTCGCGCGAACTCGCAGGCTCGAAAAAGCGGCTCCGGCCCCGCTCCGAAGGGCGAAGGCCGGAGCCTCAAGCGGCCTCACAGCAGGCTCCCGAGCGGCCCGGTGGAGATTCCATGGCCGAATGGGGCGCGGCCGTTTACGCTCGGGGTTCCGTGCCCGCATGACGACCCCGGAAGAACATCGCCGGCAGAAGATCGCCGAGGAGCTCCTTCGCCGGGGGTTCTTGCAAGCGACGCTTCCGGCGCGGCGGGACACGCTGCTCGACTTCAAGCGGATGTTCGAGCTCGCGAAAGAGCGCTCGAAAGAATACCGAGACGCAGCGCCCTTCCCGCACGTCGTGATCGACGATTTCTTGCCTGCGGAGAGCTTCCAAGCGGTCTTCGACGCGCTCCCGCGGCTCGACGATCCGGAAGTCGTGTGGGGAAACCTGAACGCGAATCTCCCCGACGGTCGCGCGGCGCAGGCGCGTAAATTTCACCTGCAAAACGTGCTCTTCATGAAGCCGCCGGTGAGGCAGCTCATCTCGGAGCTGAATTCCGGACCGTTCACGTTGCTCCTCGAACAGCTCACCGGCGTCCGCCCGCTCTTGTCGGATCCGCATCTCCAGGGCGGCGGAGTGCACCTGGTCGAGCCGGGCGGGCTCTTGCGCGTCCACGCCGATTTCGTGAAGCACCCGGCGTTTCAGCTCGATCGACGGCTGAACCTCTTGCTCTATCTGAATCCGGATTGGCAAGAGGAGTACGGCGGACACCTCGAGCTCTGGGCGAAGGACATGTCGTCGTGCGAGCGGCGCGTTTTGCCGATCGCGAATCGGTGCGTCATTTTCAATACCAGCGCGGACTCGTTTCACGGTCATCCGCGGCCGCTCGCGTGCCCGGAGGGTTGGCTCCGTAAATCGGTCGCGCTCTACTACTACACGCCGCCGCCCGCGCCGGCCGAGCGCGCCCATCACACGACGCTCTGGCAAGAATTGCCCGACGAAAAGCAGTCGGAGTAACCGCTTGCGGGTCCTCTACGTCACGGAGCGTTGGGACGCGCCGTACCGATACCGATGCCGCGCGGCGATCGACCAACTTCGCGCCGAGGGCGTGTTCGCGAATCTTCGGCACTTGGCGGATCGCGCGCTCATCGACGAAGTGCCGCGCTACGGCGTGGTCGTCTTGTTTCGCTTGCCGTGGAGCGAACGCGTCGAGGCCGTCATCGCGGCTGCGCGCCAAGCACGACTCGCGGTGTTGTTCGACATCGACGACCTCATTTTCGATCCGAGCTTCGCCGCGCTGCTCCCGTTTCGACGCCGTTACTCGGCGCGCGACTGGCACGCGAGCTACGGCACGACGATCGCGGCACTGTCGCGCACTTTTTCGCAATGCGACGCCTTCATCGGCAGCACGCCGGAGCTCGCCGAACGAGCGGCGTTGCTCGGCAAGCCGGCTCACGTTCACCCGAACATCGCGCCGGAGCTCTACCTCCGGCTCGGTCGAGTCACCGATCGCGCGCGACCCCTCGTGCGATCGACGCCGATCATCGGCTATTTCTCTGGCTCCGACACGCACGACGAAGATTTTCGATTCATCGCCCCGGCGCTCCGCCGCGTGCTCGCGAAACGGCCCGAAACGCGGCTCCTCGTCGGCGGGCACCTCGCGTTCGGGCGGCGCGAAGCGGATCTCGAGCGCCGCACCGTGCGCTTGCCGTACATGAACTGGCGCCACTTCGCGATCGCGCACGCCGCTTGCGACGTCGTGCTCGCGCCGCTCTCGCTCGTGAACGCGTTCACGAACGGCAAGAGTGCGCTCAAATTCTTCGAAGCCGGCGCGTTCTTCACGCCGCTCGTCGCGACGCCGGTGCGTGAGCTCGCCCGGGCCGT
>DATBBD010000643.1:0-2030 GCA_036271175.1 Polyangiaceae bacterium
GTTCGCCGAATTTGCCTTGCGTTGCGCCACGTCGCCGAGCACGTCGGAGTAAGCCTCCGACGCCGTCTGCGTGCCACCGCTGGCGAACGACTGGTTCGCGAGGGCGGCGAGCGCGACGGCGTTGTCCGAGCCGCCCGGTAAGCTCGCCGACGACGAGGACGCCGCGATGTTGTTGGGCTGCCCGGCGACGCTCGGATCGACGGCGATGGTCCGCGCCGCGTCGGTCGCGCTGGTTCCGATCGCGAACAGGTTTCGTCCGGAGACGCCGTCGAGGCCCGCGCCGGCGGCGTGTTGCGTGTTGACCGCCGTCGCGACGTCGTAGGCGAACTGATCGAGCTCTTGACCCACCTGCGTCAGATCCGTGTCGCGAGCCTGCTTGAGACCGGCGAGCTTCCCGCCGGTGACGTACGACGTGATGTCCGTCGACGAGCCGGCTTGGCTCTGGGCGGTGAACTGCATCGTACCGTCGGTCGCGAGGCCCACCGAGAGCGTGCTCGCGACGTCCCCTTGCACGAGCGTCGTGCCGCCGCCCTGAACGACCAGGTTGCCCTGGTTGTCGGTGAACGTGTGCACGTTGATGAACGTCGAGAGGTCTTGAACCTTGGTCCCGAGCTGGTCTTTCAGATCCGCGGCGTCCTGGCCCGCGGCGGTCGCCGTCGCGATCTGCTGGTTTAGCTTCGCGATGTCGGTCGTGTCTTGATTGATCTGAACCGCGACCCCTTGGGCCTCGGTCACGATGTCGGTCTTTTGCTGCGCGATCGAATTGGCCGTGTCGTTCAGCTGGCTCGCGAAGTTCGCGGCGTTGGAGAGCACGCTCTGGCGCGTCGTCGAGTCGTTGGGCGACGCCGAAAGGGCCGAAAACGACGAAAATAGTGCGTCGAGAGAGGTCGAGATACCGCCGCCCGTCGTGTCGTTGAAGAGCGACTGGACGTTCGCGAGCTGGTTGTCTTCTTCGCCGGCCGACGACGAGAGGCCCGTCGATTCGTAGCGTCGATCGTCGAGAAACGCGTCGGTCGGACGCTGCAGCGGACCGACCTGGACGCTCCCGGTCGTTTGATTGCCGAACGCCGTCGTCTGCAAGACGACCTGCCGTCGCACGTAGCCCGGCGTGTTGGCGTTCGCGATGTTCTGGCCCGTGACGTCGAGCCCGTAGCTCTGGGCGGTCAGCGCGTCGCGAGCCGTATAGAGAAGACTCGTGAGGCCGGCCACGTCAGCCCCTCACGTGGAGCATGCGGCCGTCCGCGGGTACGTTTCTGCTCGAATGTGGGGATTGACCGACGATCAGCGCGAGCACGCCGCGCACGGAGTCGCGCGCATGCACGAGGAGCACTTGATTGTAGAGGGCTCGATGACGGATGCGCTCGAGCTGCGCTTTGCGCTCGGGGGTGTGATCGCCGTCGCGGGTCAGCACCGTGAGGCGCTGGCACACTTCGGTCTTGGCGAACGTGATGCGGTCGATGGACTCGCGGTCCAGCGTTCTAAGGGCTGCGGTCTCTTCGTCGAGCAGGTGCTCGAGGTCGAGTAGTGCCACCTCCATCGCGCTCAGGGTCGTGCTCGCCACCGCGGTCGTCTTTCTTCTTCGTAAACGTGAGCGGACGGACCTACGCCGACTGGTCGAGAAGACGCGTCGCTATCGCGTGTGCGTCGACGTGGAAGGTTCCAGCCTGGATCGCCGATTTGAGCGCGTTCACTTTTTTCACGTCGATGTCTCCCTCGGCGCTCTGCGACAGTTCGCGAGCTTGGTTCGAGATAGAGACTTGAGCGGCGCGAGGCGCCGGTTCTTGAGCGCCGGGTTCGACACGAGCCTGCGGCTTGGCGCCGCCGACCTCGGAGATCGCCATCCGCTGGTAAGCGCCGACGACCGTGCTGTTACTTCCGACTGACTTCATGACGTTCTCCTAGAACCGGGACACCGACGCGATCGCAGGGGTCTTCGGCTTTCTTCGGTGAACGGCACGAACCGCCGACGCTTGAGGACAAAAATTCCCTTGGGTTTTTCGTGAATCATTTTGATAACTTATAGATTTGGG
>DATBBD010000644.1:0-4244 GCA_036271175.1 Polyangiaceae bacterium
ATGCTCGTCGAAAACGACGGCTACGACGTCGTGCTCAGCGACATCGCGATGCCGGGGATGAACGGCATCCAGCTCTTGCAGTTCGTTCGCGAGCGGAACCTCGACATCCCCGTCGTCCTCGTGACCGGCGAGCCGGCGGTGAGCACCGCGGTGAAGGCGCTCGAGTTCGGCGCGTTTCACTATCTCACCAAGCCGCTCGAGATCCCGGATCTGGAAGAGGTCGTCGAGCGAGCGGCTCGCCTTCACCGGATGGCGATGATGAAGCGGCAAGCCGCGGAGCTCCTCGGTCATCCGATCGAGAGCGACGACGCCAAGCGCCTCGCCGAAAACTTCGACCGCGCCCTCGCCTCCCTCTGGATCGCCTATCAGCCCATCGTTTCGGTGAAGTCGAAGACGATCTATGGCTACGAAGCGCTCCTCCGCAGCAACGAGCCGAGCCTCCCGCACCCGGGAGCAGTCCTCGACGCCGCCGAACGGCTCGGTCAGCTCGAGGCGCTCGGACAGATCATCCGCGACCGCGCGGTCGAGCCCGTTCGCGATCGGCCCGAGGCGGGCATGTTGTTCGTCAACCTGCACACGACCGACTTGCTCGACCCCACCCTGCTCTCGCGCGCCGCTCCCCTCTCCCAGATCGCGGACCGCGTGGTCCTCGAGATCACCGAGCGCGCGTCCCTCGATCGCGTGAAAGATCTCCGCGGACGGATCGCATCGCTCCGCGAGATTGGGTTTCGCATCGCCGTCGACGACCTCGGCGCAGGCTACGCGGGCCTCACGAGCTTCGCATTGCTCGAGCCCGAAATCGTCAAGCTCGACATGACGCTCGTCCGCGACGTGCACCAGAGCGCGACGAAGCAAAAGCTCATTCGCTCGATGGCCGAGCTCTGTCGCGACATGGGAATGCTCGTCGTCGGAGAAGGTGTCGAGACCGTCCAGGAGCGCGACGCTCTGGTGGAGCTCGGCTGCGATCTGCTGCAGGGTTACTACTTCGCGAAGCCCGGTAAACCGTTCCCCGTCGTGAGCCTGTGACCGCGGCGTCGCCGCAGATCGTCGATCGCATGACGGGTAGCACGAGCCTCCAACCCGCCCTGTCCTCGCCCACGGGCCCGGTCACACCGGGACGCGGCGAGCAGAAAACGCTGACGTCCATCACGTCGACGAATCTGCAGATCGTGCCGCCGGCGGCGGCCCTGCGCGATCGGGCCGTCCTGGTCCGCATGGACGCGTCGCACGCGGGCCGGGTAAGCGCGCTCGAAGACGTGGAGCTCCGGCTCGGGCGGCACCAGAACAACGGCATCGTGCTCGAGGACGATGGGATCAGCCGGGTGCACGCGCGCATCTACAAGCAAGGCGAGACCTACTTCATCGAAGACTTGCGCTCGAGCAACGGGACTTATTTGAACGGCGAGCGGATCGATTCGGCCGAGCTCGTCGACGGCGCGCTGGTCCAGCTCGGGCCGCGCGTGCACTTTCGGTTTTCGATCCTCGACCAAAACCAAGAGCGCATGCTGCGCCAGCTCTACGAGTCGAGCGTCCGCGACGCCCTCACCGGCGCGTACAACCGCGGCTACTTCATGGAGCGACTCGCGGGCGAGCTCGCGTTCGCGACGCGGCACGAGGTCGACGTCTCGGTCCTGCTCTTCGACATCGACCATTTCAAGAAGATCAACGACACCTTCGGGCACCCGGTGGGCGACGCCGTGTTACGGCAGCTCGCGCAAACGGTGCAGCGCGTCCTCCGAACCGAGGACGTGTTCGCGCGCTACGGCGGCGAAGAATTCATCGTGCTCCTGCGGGCGACCGCGATCGACGGCGCAGCGCGCGCGGCCGAGCGTCTGCGAGCCGCGGTGCAGGCCGCCGGTGCGGACTACGAGGGACGCCGCATCGACGCCACCGTCAGCGTCGGATGCGCCTCGCTGTTCGGCTGCGATAAGCGGCCCGCGGATGCCCTGATCGCGGCGGCCGATCGACGACTTTACGCCGCGAAGGCGACCGGCAGAAATCGCATCGTCGCGACCGATTGAGCCGCCGAGCGAGCGAGCGGCGCGAAAAAAGAACTCCGGGCTCGTGTCCTTCGGTTGAGCTGCGGGGAAGACCGAGCTAGCGTGCCCTCGTCTCGCTAGAAGGAGCCCATCACCGTGCCCATCGACGTGGAATCGCTCAAGACCGAACGCGACCGGATCAAGACGGAGCTCCGCGAACTCGAAGTGGAGCAGCGGAAGCTCGAGACCGATCTCAAGGCCCTCCGCCAAAAGGAAATCCGCGCGAAGCGTGAAATCGAGGCGCTCTCGACGCTCATCGAGCTCTGCGACGTTCGCGCTTCGGGCACAGATACGTCGGCGACGACCTGAGGCAATCCGCGACGTGGCGTCGTCGAGGCGTCACGGCCCGGCGCGTCATGCTTTGGTCTTGCCGAGCTCGAGAATCCGCGCGAAATGCGCCTCGCCGATGGGCACCACGGACAGTCGCGAGTGCTTGATCAAGGCGAGACCGGTGAGCTTCTTGTCGGCCTTCATCGCGGAGAGCGTAACCGGCTCCTTGAAGGGTCGCACCGGCGCGAGCTCGACGGCGGTCCAATCTCCCTCTTTTGCGCTCGGATCCGGATAGCCTTCTCGCACGACCTTGGCGATCCCGACGACGCTCTTGTCGTCTCCTGAGTGGTAATAGAGGACGAGATCGCCTTTTTTCATCGCGCGAAGATTGTTGCGCGCTTGGAAGTTCCGAACGCCATCCCACACGGTGCGACCTTCGGCAACGAGCCGGTCCCACGAGTAAACGTCCGGTTCGCTCTTGGTAAGCCAGTAGTTCGCCATGTCGCGCGTTGTCCCTTTCGGTCGCCGATTCTGGAACGATTTCTCGCGTTCGAGAAGACTGTGTGTGCGCGGCGCCCACGCGCTATGCTCGCCGATCTAGACTTGCCCGCGCAGGGCCCGAACCGGGAGATCAGAATGCCGACCTCGAGAGGAGTCGTCGCCAGAGCGCTCGTATTCGTCGCTGGAATGGTCGCTGCGGGCTGTAGCAGCGGCGGCAGCGCACCGCCGGCTGGCACGGGCGGCTCGAAGAGCGGCAGCGGCGGCGTTGGCGGCAGTGGGGGCACCGACGCCGGCCACGTGATGACGGACGCGGGGCCGATGCTCGACGGCTCTGCGGGTCGCGACTCGGGCGCGACGACCCAGGACGGCGGCCTCGCGGGCCAGCTCCTTCACTGCGGAGACCACGTGCTCGACCCCGGCGAGCAATGCGACGACGGCAACAAGATCAACGGCGATGGCTGCGACTCCGACTGCCGTTTTACGTGCGTCGCGGGACCCGTCGGCGACGCGGTGTGCTCGGACGGCAATTTCTGCAACGGCCTGGAGACCTGCAGCGCGGACCATCTCTGTCAGCCTTCCACGACGAATCTCCCGGATGGAACGATCTGCGGCGAAGTGAACAAGTGTCTCGGCGGCGTCTGCCGATCCGCCACGCCGGACTGCGGCGACACGCTCGTCGTCGCTCCCGAAGAATGCGACCCGCCCGACGGCAAGGGCTGCGGCGCCGATTGCAGGTTCACCTGCGTCTCGTCCGACGCGACTCGCGACTGCAAAACCACCGACATCTGCGCGGGCAGTCCGCGCTGCAACGATTCGACCCACACGTGCCTGCCCGGCACGCCCCTCGCCGACCTCCACCCGTGCGGGAACGACCTCGCCTGCGTCAGCGGCATTTGTTCGAGCAAGTTTTGCGGTAATCACGTCGTCGATCCGGGCGAGGAGTGCGACGACGGCAACGGCATCACCGGCGACGGCTGCGAGCCCAACTGCAAGTTCACGTGCGCTGCGGGAGATCCCCTGCGCGATTGCGGCGCGCCGAACACCTGCTTCAACGCCGGCACCTGCGACACGAGCAGTCACGTCTGCGATCCATTCGTGCCCAAGGCCGCTGGAACCGGCTGCGGGACGGGCGAAAATTGCGTCCAGGGGACTTGTCGAGACGCGGTGTGCGGCGACGGCATCGTCGCACCCAGCGAGGCGTGCGACGACGGCAACCTCGACGACAAGGACGGTTGCACGAACGACTGCAAAAAGAACACGCCCGGGTGCACGTCGAATTGCAGCTGCAGCGGGAACGGCGACTGCGACGACGGTGACCCGTGCAACGGCACGGAAACCTGCGCATCCAACGTGTGTGCCCCCGGCACGCCGCAAGCCGACGATTCGTCGTGCGGGACCGGGCGCATCTGCATCGCCGGGGGTTGCCGACTGAGC
>DATBBD010000645.1:0-13769 GCA_036271175.1 Polyangiaceae bacterium
CTTTCGAGCAGGGGTTCGCCGATGCCGTCGACGCGGACGGGGACGTCGTCGTCGAGGTGGGCGAGGTGACGAGCGACGTCGAGGGCCTTTTCGAGGCCGCCGAGGTCGTCGACGAGACGGAGATCGTGGCCTTGCGTGCCGGACCAGATGCGGCCTTCGGCGACCGCGCGGACGGCGTCGACGGGAAGGCCGCGGCCTTCGGCGACGCGGCTGAGGAAGAGCTCGTACACTTCGCTCATCTGACGTTGCACGCGGACGCGTGTCGCGTCGTCCCATGACGCGAACGGCGAGAGATACGCGGCGCGGATCGCCGCGCCGTCCGCGGTGCTCGCGGGAAAGGTCTGCGCGTTGACGCCGAAGTTCGCGAGCGCGTCGTTCAGGACGATCTTGCCGCCCACGACGCCGATCGAGCCGACGATGCTCGTCCGATTGGCGACGATCTTGTTTGCGGCGCACGCGAGGTAATAGCCGCCGCTTGCGGCCATTTCGCCGACGGACGCGACGAGGGGCTTTCTCTTTTTGAGGCGAACGAGCTCGTGCCAGAGCAAATCGCTGGCGAGCGCCGAGCCGCCCGGCGAGTTGATGCGGAGGACGACGGCTTTGACGGAGTCGTCATCGGCGAGCCGGCGAATCACGTGGGTGAGCGCCTTCGTAGTGATGCCCGCGTCGGACAGGAGGCCCCCATTAGAACTCATCGCGATGGAACCCTCGGCGGGCACGACGGCAATGTGCGGCCGACCACCGCCGTCGCTTCCGGCGATGAGGTGGACGATGCCGGCGACGTCGATGCCTTGGTCACTCGAATGCTTCGCGCCGAACTTCGTCACGAGGTGATGCGCGTGCGTGATCTTTTCGAGATCGCCGCGGGCGTCGTCTTCGTAACCCACGTCGTCGATGAGGCCGCGGGTCTTGGCGTCGCTCGCCGGGAACGGGCCGTCTTCGAGCGACGCGGCGACGTCGTGCCCGGTGCGCGCGGCGACGAACCCGTCCATCCAGGTTTGGCGGATGGACGCGAGCACGGCTGTTAGCGATTGGCGCGCCTCTTCGCTCGCCGTTTCGCGCGTGAGACTTTCGCCGGCGCTCTTGTACTTCCCCATATGGAGGATGTCGGCGTGGATCTTCAGGTTGTCGAGGATGCCTTTCAGGTAGAAGACCTGGCCCGCGATGCCGACCGTATCGATGTCGCCGGCAGGGCTGACCCAGATCCGCGAGCACGCCTGAGCGACGAACCACGCCGTCGCGTTGTCGAGCCCGTGGGCGTGACACACGACGGTTTTTTTGCCCTTGGTGCGCAGGCGCGCGAACTCGGCGCCGAGCTCTTCCGCGTGTGCCCAGTCGAAGCCCGCTTCGCCGAGGCGGATGAGCACGCCGCGCACCTTCGGGTCGTTTGCGGTGCGCTCGACCTCGCGAACGAGTCCGACGTACGTTTGCGACGCCGGCAGTGAAAACAGGTACCCCGAGTCAGGCGTTTCGTGCACGCCGCCCGTGAGATCGAACTCGACGAGATCGCCGTTTACGTCGTCCTTGTCGCGGGACGGTTCGCCGGCGCTATCGTCGCTCTTCGTGGTCTTCAGCGCGTACGACTCGGGTCGTCCGGTGCAGCTCAGCGCGAAACAGGCGACGGCGAGGAGCCGCCAAACCCTCACTTGTTGAACCCCGGGAGATCGCTGGTGTCGATGTTGTTGTCGCTCGTCGGGGCCGGCGCGGGCGCGGCCGGCGAATCGGTCTTCGGCGCTGCCGCCGTGGGGGCCGCGGGTGCGGCAGGCGACGGAGCCGCGGCGCCTTGCGCTTCGGTGATTCGCGCCGCGGCGCGGAGGCCGTAACCGCTTCCGGGGTCGGTCTGGTTCAAGACTCGTTTGTAGAGCGTAACGGCGCCGGTGTGGTCGCCCGCGTTCCACTTCAAATCCGCGCTCGCCATCAACGTCGGGAGGTAGCTCGGATTTTGTTGGAGCACGCTGTCGTAGTAGCCCGCCGCGGTTGCGTTGTTGCCTTGCAGCCGCGCGACGTCGCCGAGCCCGGCGAGCGCCTCGACGTTGCCCGGCTCCTCGGTTTGCGCCGAACGATAGAGCGCCGCGGCGCGCGCGAGATCGCCGTGCGACTTTGCGGACGCGGCTTGCGTGAGCAGGAGCCGGAAGTCTGCCGTGCGCGGGACGCCGTCCGACGCGGCGACCGCGGCTGCGGCTGCGGCTGGTGGGGCGCCTTTCGTGTCCACGGCGGGGGCGGACGACGCAGGTGCACCCGAAGCTGCCGGCGCTCCCGAGTCGAGACGATCGATGAACCCTTGAAGGCGCTTCGCGAGCGCGGCTTGGGGCGGCGAGGGCGGTACTTTGGCGAGCTCGGTGCGAGCTTCGTCGAACGCCTTCGAGCTTGCGAGCGCGTACACCAGCGCGGCCCTGGCGCGACCGAGCCCGCGATCGGCGGCGGCGGCGGCGCGCAGGCGATCGATCGCCGTGCTCCAGGTCGGCGACGGTTCCGCGAGATCGAGCGCGCCGAGGACGTACGCCGTTTCCGGATCGCTCGAGTCGCTCCCGAGCTGCGCGACCAGCGCGCGGGCGCCCGGAATATCGCCTTGGAGCCGGAGCGCGTCGATGCGCACGCGAAGCACCGCGGGGTCGGCGGAACCGCCGGCAGTGGCCTCGTCGGCCGCCTTCTTCACGCGCACGAGCGACGCGTCGAGGTCGGCCTTGGCGGCGTCGAGCTCCGTCTTGTGGGTCGGGTCGATGAGGCGCTCCGAGAGCCAGCTCTGATCGGCCTTCGACGCTTGCAGTCGCGCGAGCGACGACAGGACCGTCGGATCTTTTTCGGCGAGCGCGCTCGCCTTGTCGAATGACTCTTTCGCGGTGTCGAAGTCGCTGCGATCGAGCGCGGCGTTGCCTTCGTCGAGGAACGTCCGCACGCGGTCGTCTTTCACCGGGGCCGCCGCGGACGACGACGGCGCGAGGTGCTTCAAGTACCTCGTCCCGATCGTACCGCCGACGAACGCGAGCCCAGCTGCGACGACGAGTCCGACGACCCACCGGAGCGCGGAGCGCTTCATCCCGCTTTCGACCGGGGGCAGCGATTCGTCGCCGTACGAATCTTGATAGTTGCGAAACGCCGCGCTCATCTGATCGTTGGCAATGGGCTCCGCGTACTGCAATGCCGGCTGCGCGACCGGCGCGGCGCGCGTCGGCGAAAACGCCGGCATTTCAGCGCCATTGGGTGCGACCGGCGCGTGTCGCGGCGCCGTGACCGGCTCGTAGTCGTCGAACGACGTCGAGATCGGCGGTTCCGAGCGCGGCTTCGGGGGCGGCGCATGACGCGCTTCTACCGCTGCAGGCGCCGGGCGGTGGAACGCGACCGGTTTTTCGGTGGGCGGAAGCGACGGACTGTTGCCGGAGACGATCCCTCCGCTGTCGGCGCGCGTCGTGTTGCCCTGGGGCGCAACGCCGAGCAGGGTGCGCTGCGCGGCTTCGGCCGGCGCCGCTCCCTGCGCGTGGAAGAAGGGCTCGAGCTCGGCGATGCCGCCGAGCGGCCTCAGCATCTGAGCGCCGCCGCGCGACAAAAGATCCGTCGGCCCGACTTGCCGTTGCGCGATCGCGCGCTGCAAATCGCGGAGCGACGTGTAGACGAGCTCCCTTCCCGACGCCTTGCGCACGATCCAGCGTTCGGGCGCGCCGCCGCTGCCACCCGGGAAGACCTTGAACTGATGCGCGCAGTTCGTGCACTTGACGGTCGTGCCGCGCTCGGAAACGAGCGCGTCGTCGAAATCGTATTCAGTGCCACATCGGCTGCAGCGGACGTCCATCGGTGGGAGACCCAGTCGAAAAGGATGCCAAATCTAGCATCAGTCGCGCCCCGCCGGTGAAGGGGCGCTTATTTGACGACGCGAAGGTAGGGCGGAAGCGAGCGCTTGGTCTCCCTCGGCACTTTCGGCGTGTCTTCCGGGCTGCGTGCCCGAGCGGCGTCCGGCTTGTCGCCCGCGTCGGCCGCGACGAGATTTCGCTTCCGGGCGGGCTTCTTTTTCGAGACCTCGGCCGGGCCGGGCTTCTCGACGCTGTCCGCCGATTTGACCGCGCGGACGCGCTCGCGCACTTGTTCGCGAGCCTGCTCTTTTTCCTTCCGCTCGGCTTGCTGGGCGGCGACTTCCTTCGGAATGTCGTCCGGCCACAGCATCCCTTTTCCGTCCTCGCCGACCAGCGCGAACACGGCGCCCCACGGCACGTAGCAGAAGAACGGCGACCGGCTGAAGCTCAGGGTGCACGACACCGAATCGTCCTGGACCTCGAGGTCCGGGATGTTCACCGCCATGTTCAGCCCAACCTGGAGCACGAGCTGCGCCTGCTTCTTGAACCAGGCGGGAACTCGGACGCCGTCACGACGGGGGTCGAGGTGGATGAACACGCTCGAGTTCTGAAGGAGAGCGAGCATCACCTCCTTCTTCGGCGGGAGCGCTGGCGTCGTTGCCACGCCCCCGCTAATACCGCTCCACTCGTTCTTACGCCACAGCAAACCGCAAGGCATTGGTGCGGTTCCGGGGGCGCCGGGCTAGAGCAAGCCTAGAGCGGAGTATGATGTGAACGCGATGCGACATCGCATTTTGGTCGTCGAAGACGAACCCGCGATCGCCGAATCCGTGGCGTACGCGCTCGAGCGCGACGGTTTCGATGCCGTCACGGCCGGGTCACTCGCAGCAGCCAAGGAACGGCTCGGCGCGGCGAGCCTGGTCGTGCTCGACTTGATGCTGTCGGACGGGAGCGGCTTCGATTTCATCGGCGACGTGCGTCGCGAGGGCAACGCGACGCCGATCATCGTGCTCTCGAGTCGAGATTCGGAGGCGGACCGCGTCGCCGCGCTCGAAACGGGCGCGGACGATTACGTGACGAAGCCGTTTTCGCCGCGCGAGATCGTGGCGCGGGTCCGGGCGGTGCTCCGCCGCAACCCGGCGCTCACGGCGTCCGAGCCGCCTCCGGGCTGGAAATCGCCGCTCCGGGTCGATGGCGAAACTCGGCGCGCGCACCTCGGCGATCGCCCCCTCGATTTGACCCGCGTGGAATTCGATCTACTCGCGACTTTGCTCGCCGTCCCTGGGCGCGTGTTCACCCGATCGGAGCTCATCGACCGCGTCTGGGGCGACGGCTATGCGATCACCGACCGCACCATCGACTCGCACGTGAAGTCGCTGCGCCGAAAAGTGCACGAAGCCGACGGCGATCCGGCGCTCATCGAGACCGTGCGCGGCGTCGGGTACCGCGTCAGCGACGTGCCGCCGCGCGCCGACGAATAGCCGCTGTCGATGTCGTCCACGAACGGCCTCTTCGACGAGCTCGGCGGGAGCACCAGCGTCGCGCGTCTCATCATCGTCGCGTTCGCGTCGGTCGGGCTCATTCTGTTCGTCGCGTTCGTCATGTCGCGCCTGATCCGCGCGCGGACGCGCGGCATCTCCATCCGGATGCAGGTGTTCATCGCCCTCGGCGCGATCGTCGGCGCGTTCGCGTTCGGCCTGGGCCTCATGGTGATCGACCGCATCGAAGCGCGCGCGGTGCGCGTCGCGACCGAAGGCGCCGAGGACGAAGCGAAGGTCATTTCCGGCATGATCGCGAGCGAGATGGCGCGCACCGGCGCAGACTTTCCGGTCGTGGCGCGGCGCTTCGACGACGTCCATTTGGGCGGCGCGCACCTCACGGTCGAAGTATTGGATGCACGCGGCGCGGCGCTTTTTCCCAAAGGTGTGGACGCGAGCGGCTCGCCGGGCGCGGTGACCGTGCAGGCGCCCGTGGTCGTGAACGGCGTTCGCTACGGCGCGGTTCGCGTCGTGAAACCGACGGTCGTCGTCGCGCGGCTCCTCGCCGACTTCGCGCCGACCGTGCTCGTCATCAGCCTGGTGCTCGGCGCAGCGGCGGCGCTCGCGGCCGCGTGGATCGGGCGCGCCATCGCGGCGCCGATCGAAGCCATCAGCCTGTTCGGCGAGCGCGTCAGCGAAGGCGAGCGGACCGATTCGCCGTTTCCGTTTTCGGCGGGGCGCGAAGTCACGCGGCTGTGGCTCTCGATCGACTCGATGCGACGGCAGCTCGAGGGCCGTCCCTTCGTCGAGACGTTCGCCGCCGATCTGTCGCACGAGCTGAAAAACCCGGTCGCGGCGATCCGCGCGAGCGCCGAGGTCCTCGAAGAAGGCGCGATCGACGACCCGCTTGCCGCGCGTCGCTTCGTCGGTCGCATCCGCGAGGCGACCGATCGGATCGAGCGATTGCTCCGCGAGCTTCTCGGCCTGGCGAGCATCGAGGCGCGCGGCGTCGAGGCGTTCTCGCCCGTCGACGTCGGCAAGGTGACTCAGTCCATCGTCGAGTCGCTCGATGATGCGAAGCGCATCGAGCTCCGCGTCGAGGGCGATCTCCGGGTCCGCGGCGACGAGGTGTGGCTCGGACGCGCGCTCCGGAACGTGGTCGACAATGCGCTCGCGCACTCGGAGCCGGGCAGTGCGGTGCGCGTCGACGTGCGCCGCGACGCCGACGACGTCGTCGTGAGCGTCGTGAATCGCGGCAGCGTCGCCGCGCACGTCCAGAAGCGGGCCTTCCGTCGCTTCGTCACCACGCGCTCGGACAAGGGCGGCACCGGTCTCGGCCTCGCGATCGCGCGGGCCGTCGCGGAAGCGCATCGCGGCCGGGCCGAGCTCGCCGAGCCGGGCCCTCCGGAGGTCGAGTTTCGTCTTCGACTTCCCGCGTTCCGGCGACTGCCTCCGGCTTTTGGTTCCGAAAGCGCCGCGTCACTTCGAAACATTGGCGAAAAATAGCGCTGGGTTTGTAGTCAGCCGGACCTGCGAGAGAGGCGCGATCGCGAAAAAGTGTTTTAATTCCGTCACGTTGCAGTGGCTCGGAGACCGAGCTAAGAGACGGTCGCTTTCTTTGCGCGGTCTTTCTCCATGAAACTTCCACACCCGCGGTCCTTTTTGACCGGCACGCTTGAGCCGGCAGCGCCCCCCGAATACGACGCAGTCCTTATTTCGCGCCCGCCGACTTCGAGAGGAAATTCGTGAACAACGGCAACAACGTGCCGGAGCACGTCGCAATCATCATGGATGGTAACGGCCGTTGGGCGCAAGGCCGTGGGCTCATGCGAGCCGAGGGCCACGCCGAAGGGGCACGCGCCGTCCGCGAAGCGGTTCGGACGAGCCGCGAAGAGGGCGTGCGTTACCTGACCTTGTACGCCTTCAGCGTCGCCAACTGGGCGAGGCCGCGGCCCGAGGTCACCGCGCTGATGCACCTCTTGCAAGACTTCGCGGAGCGCGAGCGGCAAGAGATGAAAGATCGCGGCATCCGTCTGAACGTGATCGGCGACCTCGAGGAGCTTCCCGTTTTCGCCCGCCGCGCCGTCGAAGAAGCGCGCGAATACACGGCCGACTGCAGCGACATGACGCTCTCGCTCGCGCTCTCGTACGGCGGGCGGCGCGACATCGCGGACGCCGCTCGGTCGATCGCGGTGCGCGCTCGTGCCGGGCTCCTCTTGCCGGAAGACATCGACGAGGAGTTCTTCCACCGGCAAATGACGACGAGCAGCTTGCCGAACGTCGATCTTCTGATTCGCACCGGCGGAGAGAGCCGCGTGAGCGACTTTCTGCTCTACGAAGCCGCCTACGCCGAGCTCGTCTTCTTGCCGATCATGTGGCCCGAGTTCACGGCGGATTCGCTCCGCGGCGCGCTCGGGATCTACGCGACGCGCGAGCGGCGCTTCGGGCTCACGTCCGATCAGATCCCGCACAATCTTCACCGGACCTTCGACCCGCTCGATTCTTCCGACGCTTGAGCCCATCTTGGGGCCCCGACCCCAAACGATTTTTTTCGATTAGGCTTCATGTCGCGAGGTGCCTCACTCGGGTCCGAGAAGCCGCCGCGCTCGTGTTCGGAGCCGCCGCGAGGGTCCGTTTCGGCAGCGAAATGCGGCGACTCGGTTGCGGGGTCTCCCCGGCTTCCCGTAACGTTAGGGAGAATGCCGACCAGGGTCGACGAGATCATGACCCGCAAGGTGCTCACCATTGCATCGGACGCGAAGCTCGAGGACGCGGCGTGGGGGCTCTCGCTGAAGCGCGTCCAGGGCGCTCCCGTCAAGGACTCGCAGGGTCGCATCATCGGCATGCTCTCCAAGAGCGACATCACGTTGCTCGAGCGCCTCCATCAGCCGAACGGCGATCTCCGCGCCAGCGACGCGATGGCGCGCGTGCTCTACGCCGTCCGCCAGCACGACACGGTGAAACAAGCCGCCCGGCGGTTCGTCGACACCGGGGCGCAGCACCTCATCGTCCTCGACGACGAAGATCGCATGGTCGGGACCATCACGCCGAACGACCTCTTACAGTTGCTCATCCTCGACGACGTCGACATCTGAGTGCGCGATGTCGGAGCCGGGCTCGACCGACCCTCCCGAACTATCGGACGAGCTCCGCGCGTACTTTCACACCGAGGACGGCAAAAAAGCGCTCGCGCGGGCGTTCGATCGCGACATTCGCGCCGAGCAGCCGCGTCTCTGGGAAGCGCTCTACCAAGACGCGCTCGTGTACTCGAGCCTCCTCATGGGGCCGCCGAAGTTCTCGACGTGGCTCGGGTTCTTCCCGGAAGCCGTGCGGCTCTCGTTCACGAGCGACGCGTTCTTCTGCATGGCGCTCTATCGAGTCCGCATGCGGCTCAGGGTGTGGCGAGTGCCGATCTTGCCGCGCATCCTTCACCGGTTCTGCATGATGCTCGCGCAAATCTGCATCGGCGATCACGTCGTCATCGCGCCGGGCGTCTATGTGCCGCACGGCCAGGTCGTCATCGACGGCGCGGTGCGCATCGGCCGCGGCTCGGTGATCGCGCCCTGGGTCACGCTCGGCCGAAACGGCGCGGCGCTCGAAGGGCCGGCGCTCTCCGACCACGTGTTCGTCGGAACCGGTGCGAAGATCCTCGGGCCCTTGAAGATCGGCAGCCACGCCGTGGTCGGCGCCAACGCCGTCGTGCTGAAGGACGTCGCGCCGTACACCACCGTCGCCGGCGTCCCCGCGAAGATGATCGCCGATCGTCGCGACAATCCGGAATTTCAGATGTTGCGAGAAGCCGTGCTCGCGAAGAAGCGCGAGCTCGCGTCGAAGAAAGCCTGAACGGCGCGCTTTCTCGATCAGCTCGACCGGGTCGAGCTGTAGGTCAGGGGCTCTTGCCGGCGTCCGCGGGCGGCTTGGGCGCCGCCGGCGCTTCGGTGGTGGCGGGGAGCGCTGCGACCGGGGCGGCCGGCGCCGGTTTCTCCGCGTCGGCGGCGAGGAGCTCGTTCAGCTTCTTTTCGCGCTCGGCGTCGCTCCCGACGATCTTCGACGTGTCGAACGTCAAGAGCGGGAGCTGGCCGCTGCCGGTCATCATGGGGAGCTTGCCGTCCCAGTGCTCGATGGCGCGGTACTGAAGGACCACGCCGGTGGTCGACAGCCGGATGATCTCGTTGGCCTTCGCGTCGGCGCGAGCCTTGATGAGCACCGCGTCGGCGTCGCCTTCGGCGCGCTCGCGGACGGCCTCGGCCGAGCCGTGCGCCTGTGCGATGGCTTGCTCCGCTTCCGCCTTCACTTGCCGAACCCGGTTCTCGGCCTGAATCGCGTTTTGCGTCGCTTCCATCGCGCGGTTGATCGCTTGCGCGACGTTCTCCGGAAGCCGGAGCGCGCCGTTGATCGTGATCTGATCGATGAGGAAGCCGTCCTTGCCGAGCACGTCGCGGAGGCGGTCCCCGACGTCGGCGACGACCTTCGCCTTGCCCGAGCCGTAAATTTCCTGAACCGGAAGCTTCGACGCGACGACGTTGAACGCCTCGCGCACCGCGTTCCGCACGTAGCCATCGGCGAGCGCCGACAAGTTCGGCTCTCGGAACCGCAGATACAGATGCGGCGCGAGCGCGGGGTCGATGTGAAACGACAGCCCGATGTCCGCGTTGACGTTCACGCCTTCAGCGGACGAGAACGTGATGGACTCGTCCGTCGAGCGCCCTTCGTTCGCCGACGCGGTCCACACGACGTTCTGAACGCTGATGGGAAATTCGACGATCTGCTCGGTGAGCGGATCGAAGAACACCCACCCCGTGACGATCGGGATGTCCTGCACGCCGCGGGTGCTTCCGGCGAGCTTCACCCGGATGCCGATGTGGCCGACGTCGATGCGTGTGACCGTGGCGGAGAGAATCGCGACGCCAACTATCGCCGCAACGATGACGATGACGAAGCGCCGGACGAGACGGACGAACCCACCGTCGTCGAACGAAATTTTAGTCGGAGGGGCCACGCATCGCCTTTCGGAGTTCGGAGCGCCGCTCGCGCCCCGCGGCCATATGCTCCTCGCGCGGCCCGGACGCAAACAATCCCGGCGGATCGCGTCGCATCGAGAAAAGTGACACGAACGCCGGCGACTACAGCGAGAACTCGACGGTGTTCAGCGAGCGGACCTTGTCCGGCCACGTCACCGTTCGCAGCTGCTTTTTCACGCATTCACCGAGCTTCTTGTTCGGCGTCTTGATGTCGATGCCGACGGCGTGACCGTTCCACACCGCGACGCGCACTTTGAAGTGCTGGCCACCCGGCTTGCACGGATCGTAGAGCGACACGTTCTGGAGCGGCGCGCCGAGCGCGTCTTGGTCGATGTTGGAGCGCTGCGTGCCGCGCGGAATCGCGGCCATCGCTTGCGAGACCGACGCGTCGTCGGGGAACGGCGGGTCCGGCGCGTCGTCGCTCGGTTTCGCGGCAGTCTCGGACGGCGCGCTCGACGACGTCGATGACGAGCTCGCCGCGCTATTCGACTCGCTCGCGCCGTTCGAGCTGTTCGACGCAGAGTCGGTCGAGTCGGTCGATGTAGTCGGCTCCGTCGATTTTTCCGCCGCGCTCTCGGTCTTCTCGTCGTTCGCGGTGTTCGTGCGAGGACACGAATTGCCGCAACCGGTCGTCGCGACGACGAAGAGCACCCCGAAAGACGACCACCCCGACAGGGACGACTTCATGGGCGCGAGCGTACACCCGGACGCGCTCTCTGGATGCGTTACATCTTTCTGTGAGCACGCCCGGAGATCTCGGCCATCCGCTTGGTTTCGCTGCGCTTCCGGTGCTCACGTACTCAAGTACGCTCCGCTCCGGTGAGCCTGCGGGGCTCGCTTCGCTGCGCTCCTCGGAACCCGCAACGGGTGCTCTGCTCAACACGGCGCATCTGACTCGAGCTTCCCGGGGGGGGCCGACTGATGCGATGAATCAACGACGGATGGGGTGGGGGCATCCTTTGCGTGCTTGATTGCACGGTTACGCCTCGGTACGAGCCGGAGCGGCGATTGATGACAGCGGACTTTTGGGACGAGACGGTGATTTCGCGCGGGCGGGCGGCGCGGTTCCGCGTCGGGCCGCTGGTGCT
Source organism: Polyangiaceae bacterium (assembly GCA_036271175.1). Classification (GTDB taxonomy): domain Bacteria; phylum Myxococcota_A; class Polyangia; order Polyangiales; family Polyangiaceae; genus DASZVB01. Next base: position 11,373 of record DATBBD010000645.1, read on the forward strand.
CACCATTTCGCGGTCCGCGCAGGAGTGGCACCTCGCGCGCGAAAGCACCGGCGACGCGATCGACGCGAGCGCGTCGGTGGAGGCGCTCGACGCGATGCCGCAGGCGGCCGAGCACGCCGAGGTCACGCGCTACGCGACGTCGCCCGGCAGCGAACGCTTGTCGGTGCTGCCCGTCGTTCCGGATCGCTCCGTCGTGTCGCGGCTCGATCGCCCGCTGACGATCCTCGCGCGCACGTCGGTGACGATTTACATCGGCGCGCCGGTGTGGCTCCGCATCGTAGAGCCGGGCGATCGGCGGCTCACGGAGTTTCCGGCGTGGCGCCCGAAAGAGACGTGGTTCGGCCCGAACACCCGCGAGGGCGAGCTCTGTTATGCGACGCGCACACTCGGACGGCTCGTGCTCGACGAGATGCAAATCTTGCCGCATCGCATGGTGAGCGCCGTCTCGATCCGTAACGATCGCGACGAGGCGCTGGCGATCGATCGCGTGAATTTGCCGGCGCGGCGTCTCTCCGTTTATCGCGCGAAGGACGGACGTTTCTGGACCGAAGCGGTGACCCTCGAGCGGACGCTGCGCGACGAGTTCGCGAAGATCCACGTCGGTGACGAGCCGCCGACGGAAGCGGCCGGCGCGGTGCGGATCTCGGGGCCGCGCGACGTCGAAGAGAGCGGGCGGCTCTTCCGCGCCTTCGGTACTTTGTTCACGCGAGAGAGCCCATGAACTTCGACTTGACGGACCGAGTCGTGCACTTTTTCACGCCGGAGCGCATCGCCGAGCTCGCGAGCGCGCTGTTCATTTTGCTCGCGTCGCTCGTCGCGTCGCGGTTCGGCGGGCGATGGGTGCGGCGGTTCGTGTTGGCGCACAACGACGCGGAGCGCGCGGTGCTCGCGGGGCGTCTCACGACGTGGGGCCTCGTCTTGCTCGGCTTCGGCATGGCGCTCGACGAGCTCGGCTTTCAGCTGCGCATCTTGCTCGGCGCGGCCGGCGTGCTCTCCGTCGCGATCGGCTTCGCGTCGCAAACGACGCTCTCGAACCTCATCAGCGGCATCTTCTTGTTCGGCGAGCGGCCGTTCGCGGTCGGCGACATCATCGAAATCGACACCGTGTCCGGCGAGGTGCTCAGCATCGACATGATGGCGACCACGCTCCGCACGATGGACAATCGATTCGTCCGCATTCCGAACGAATTGATCATCAAGACCAAGGTCACCAATCAGTCGCGCTATCTCATCCGGCGCCTCGAGATCACGGTCGCGATGGCCCTCGACACCGATTTCGCGCGCGTGCGCGGTGCGTTGCTCGACGTCGCGCAACGTCATCCGTTGTGCCTGGCCGATCCGGTGCCGGCCGTCTTCATCAGCGGTTTCGGCGAGCTCTCGATGACCGTCACGCTCTGGCTCTGGACGCGCACCAAGAACCTGCAGGAGCTGCGCGCCGCGATGACCGCCGAGGTTCAAAGCGAGCTCCAGAAGCTCCGCTGGGTCCCGGGTTCGGTGAACAACTCAGCGAACAAATAGTGTTCGCTTGTTCAGTGTTTTCTGGTATCTCCAAGGAGCGCGTCGGCGCCGTCCTCTTCACCGGCGCGTCCACTTTGCCCAGTGAGATTGCCCATGAAAACCAGCAAATATTTCAAACAGTTGCAGCGTATCCCCACGGATTTCTTCGCCGACCCTGACGGCGATTGGTCCTACGAATCCCTCGTCGCCGCCGCGGGGTTCAGTGCTCTAGGCGTGCCCGTCATCGGCGCACTCTCCGAACCCTGGAACGGCCATCCCGAGGGCGCCGCCGTGGTCGCCGCCTTCACCGAATCCGGTCCCCGTCTCGCCATCGTCGAGTGCGCCCAAACGATGGTCCACGCCGCGTAATTTTTGGGGGCTCCCTGCCGTCAGAGTTCGTCGGCGTGCCGTCACAAGGCGGCGCGCCGCGGCTCGGCGGGAGGGTTCGTCAAATTGACCAAGTTGGTCACTTTGCTACCATACCGACCGTGGCCCGTCCTCCGAAGTCCAGCGTCTACAACATCGCCGAAGCGAAGGCGCGGCTTCCCGAATTGGTCGAGCGGGCCAGCGCCGGCGAGACCATCATCGTGGCGCGCGCTGGGAAACCGAAGGCGAGGCTAGTTCCGATCGAAGCCGATAACGCGAAGCTGCGAGTGCCCGGCAAGGGGAAGGGACGGTTCAAAGTCGGACGAGGATTCGACGATCCGTTGCCTCCCGACGTTATCGCCGCCTTCGAAGGAGGCCGTCGCTGAGGCTTCTACTCGATACCCACACGTTCCTGTGGTGGGACGAAGGGGCGCTACCCGCGAAGGTATCTCGCCGGATCCGGTCGGCCGAAGACGTGCTCGTCAGTGCCGCATCGGCGTGGGAGATCGCGATCAAGGCGGGGCTCGGAAAGAT
>DATBBD010000646.1:0-19098 GCA_036271175.1 Polyangiaceae bacterium
CAGGCTTCGACTTTCCGTCATCACGAGGGGGAAGCTCCGCCTGCATCGCAAGTCAAGCTTATACACACCTCGCCCCGGATGAAAGGAGTGGGTCGATCAGGTGACGATCAGTGCGCGCTGGGAGAGCCCGCTCGCGGCAAAAAGCTCGCGTTCGAAGCCCGCGAGCAGCGCCGTTCGCTCGGACGATGTCGGGACTCCAGCGCTCTCGACGAGCTCGCGTGGCACGTCGTTCGCGCCTCGTTTCAGCACGTCGAGGCCTTCGGCGAACGCGCGGTCGACCTGTCTCGATTCGCTCGGCGAGAGGCGCACGCGGATCCATCGGGCGACGGCCCACGCGAGGGCGGCGTGGCGCGTCTCGTCCACGGCGATGGTCGCGAGGGCGCGACGGATCTGCGCGTCTTCCGCGCGCGCTGCCTGAAAGTGGGCGACGAGCGCGCCGTACGTCTCGCGCACGCAACCCTCGCGCGCGTTGTCGAGCGCGACGTCGAGCGCCGACGCGAGCTGCGGCGCGCCGCATCGCACGGGCTCGGGCCGGCCGCCGAATCGCGCTGCGAGCTTGCCCGTCATCGCCGCGTGGCGCCGTTCGTCGCGCGCGGCGCGAGCAGCGGCCCCGACGAGCACCGCGGGCGCACCCAGCCGGCGGAGCGCCGCGCCCAGCTCTTCGAAGGCGTACACCGACGCGGCTTCGAGGTGCGCCGCAGTCGCGAAATAAGCGCCGAGGAGGGTCGTGGCAGCGGGGGAGAGCGACGCGACGAGCCCGCTCGGTTTTCGACCGATGCTGCCCACGCAGTCGAGATCGCAATAGATCGTCGCGCTGCCGGCCGTGATCGCTCCGGTCGAACACGAAGCGTCGCGCGCGCGACAACCGCACGCGCCGTAGTCGACGCAGAGCCGTTGACAGTCGGGGACCGAAAAACGGCAGCCGCCGTCGATCGGCGGAATATCGGCCGGCACGCCGCATGGAAATCGCTCCACGTTGTAGAGATCGGCGCCGCCGTCGAAACGCACCGTGACGAGGGCGCTGCCTTGCGGCGTGCACGCGTCGCGCGTCGACGTCGCGAACCCGCTCGGCGAGCCGCCGCTCGACGGCACGAAAACGGTGCCGGACTCGACGCTTGCGTCGAGCGTCTTCGACGGAGGCGGGTCGGCGCACGCCGTGAGCACGAACGGCGTAGCGAGCGCGACGCGCAGCACTCGCGCGAAGAGGCACTGGAGACGGGCTTCTTCGGGAAGAGCCATCGCGATCACGGGGATGGAACGGGCGTGCCGAGCACCGCTGCGGCGTCGACCATCTGCGAAACGACGCTCTCCGGATCCGCCGGATCGACCGCGGCGTTCACCTTCGAATACAACTGCCCGAACGGCGTCGCGAGATCCGCGGCGGACGGATTTTCTGAGCTCCACGTCGCCGGCGGCTGGGGAAACGCGTCGCCCGACACGGTGGCGTAGGCGTCGGCGAGCGCCTGGAAGCCGGCGTTGATCTTGGCGTCGATCGCCGGACCGTCCGCGCCGGCGTCCGCGCTCTTCTTCGAGAGTAACCAGGGCTCGAACAAGGCGAAGATGGCTTTCGTACCGTCGAGATTGTCGCGAATGTCGGCCATCGTGCGCTGGGAATAGCGCGACTCTTCTTCGTCGCTCGCCGCTTTCACGACCTTCTCTCGCTGCTCGTTCATGAGATCGATCAATCCCTCGAGCGCGATGAACACGTGAATGCTCGTCGGCTTCCACTGATCGCGGAGCCCCGTCACGTCGGTCACGAGTTGCGCCGTGAGCCCGGTCTTGAACTCCGCTGCTTGCGCGCCGTTCGCGGGAAACGCCGCAGCGACGTACCCCGGTAAAGTCTTCTCGAACTCGACGACGCGAGCCGGCGTCGTGTCCACGTAGAGGATGCGCTCGATCGCGTGCATCCCGGTGACGCCCTTGCCGTCGAACAAATCCGGATCGCCCGCCGGAGCGAGCTGCTCGAGAAAATCGTCGTAACGGGCGTCGATGGCATTGTCGACGGTCGGAAACAAAGGCGCGATCGCCCCCTCGCTATGCTCATACGCCGTGCGCGCACGGAGCCACGCCACCTTCATGTTCGTCACGGCGGCCGGATCGCTCGTCGCGCTCCACCCCCCGGATGATGCGTCGAGGTCGCCCGCGGGTGCCGCGGTTTGCAGATCTTGAGCCGCGGACAGGAGTGAGTCGATGTCGGCGAGGAGCGAGTCGTGCATGCCGGTCACGACTTGGGCCTGGTACTCCGCGTCGGTAAGGGGCGTGGCCACGACGGGTCCCCCCGGAGCGGGCGGGGACGGTGAGCACGCGCACGCGCACGCGGAAGCGGTCAAAAAGACAGCGGCGCACGACCCACGGAGGCCCACCGATGTCGCCCACGACGACGGCGCTGTGCACGACACGAGCGCACGGCCGGAACGCACCATGGAAGGAAGGTTTGACGCGCGAGCGACCGAACGCAAGGCGCCTCGGGCTCTTCACGGGAAGCCGACGTGGCGGCACGGTGCGGCTGCGCCCATGACGGCGCGATCCGCGGCTCGGCGAACGGCCGGGGGTGGGGTATGCTCCTCGGTTTAGGTTCCCATGGAGCAAAAGGATCCGACGTCCGTCGGCGAAAAGCGGGTGGTGACGCATTCGGTACCGCCGCCCCCGCGGAGCGAAGTCATGTCGCGCGCGACGTCCGACGCGACGCTCGACGACACGACGAAGCCGCCGTTTCTGGTGCGCGCGCTGAAGTTCGCGATGCAAAACGGTGCGAGCGATCTTCACGTCCACGCCGGCGCGCCGCTCATTGCGCGTTCCAACGGCAAGCTCTTGCCGTTCCAAAACCAGAAGCCGTTCACGCCGGACGTCACCGAGAAGGCCATCGCCCAGATTTTGACGGACGAGCAATGGCGCGAGCTCTTTCGCAACGGTCAGATCGACTTTTCCCTCAAGGTGCGCGGCCTCGGGCGCTTTCGCGCCAACGCGTACCGGCAACACCGCGGCATGGACATCGTGTTCCGTATCTTGCCGCCCGAACCCCCGAGCCTCGCCGATCTCGGACTCCCGAGCTCGCTCGAGCGGCTCGTCGATTATCGGACCGGGCTCGTGCTCTGCACGGGGCCCGTCGGGTGCGGCAAGACCAGCACGCTTGCCGCGCTCTTGAACGTCGTCGTGCAGACACGCCACGACCACGTGATCACGCTCGAAAACCCGGTGGAGTTCACGTTCTCGGGCGGCCAGGCGATCGTCACGCAACGCCAGGTCCGGAGTCACACCGTGTCGTTCGCGCGCGCCCTCCGAGCGGCCCTCCGCGAAGACCCGGACGTCATCGCGATCACCGAGCTCCGCGATCGCGAAACGATGGCGCTCGCGCTCACCGCCGCGGAAACCGGCCATCTGGTGATCGGCACGCTGCACACCGGTAACGCGACGCAGACCGTCGGCCGCATCGTGAACTCGTTTCCCGCCGACGAACAGGCGCAGGTGCGAAGCATCTTGGCCGAGTCGCTCCGCGCGGTCGTGAGCCAGCGCCTCGTGCCGCGCGCGGACGGCAAGGGACGCGTCGTCGCGCTGGAGATGCTCATGGTGAACATCGCCGTGATGAATCTGATCCGCGAAGAGAAGGAGTTCCAGCTGCCGTCGCTCATGCAAACGGGCAAGACCCAGGGGATGGTCATCCTCGACGACTCGCTCGCCGACCTCGTGCAAGCGGGCACCATCGACAAGCAGCAAGCGCGGCGGTTCGCGGAGAACAAGGAGCGATTCAAGTGAAGGGCGCGAGGCTCCACGATTTGTTCGAGAAGCTCGCGCAAGCGAAGGCGTCCGACTTGCACCTCGCGGCGGGTCGACCGCCCGCGTTCCGCGTTCAGGGCGCGGTTTCGCCGATCCCGGGAACCGCGCCGCTCGAGGACGCGACGCTCCGCGACATGTTGCAAGAGATCGTCGACGAGGTGAAATGGGGCGTCTTCGTCGACACGCACGATCTCGACTTCGCGTACGAGCTCGCGGGCGTCGGACGCTTCCGCGGCAACTACATGGAGCAAGAGTCGGGCGTCGGCGCGGTGTTTCGCCTCGTGCCGGAGAACATCATTCCGCTCGAGAAGCTCGGCCTTCCGCCGGTGGTCGCGACGCTCGCCGATCTCGAATCCGGCTTGGTTTTGGTGACCGGTCCGACCGGCAGCGGCAAGAGCACGACGCTCGCCGGGATCATCGACCTCATCAATCGCAAGCACTCGCGGCACATCGTCACGATCGAAGACCCCGTCGAGTTCGTGCATCAGAACAAGCGGTCCGTCTTGTCGCACCGCGAGGTCGGCCGCGACACCTCGTCGTTCGCCGCCGCGCTCGGGTCGGCCCTCCGCGAAGACGCGGACGTCATTCTCGTCGGTGAGCTCCGCGACTTCGAGACGATCTCGCTCGCTCTCGAAGGCGCGACCATGGGCGTGCTCGTCTTCGGCACCTTGCACACGTCGAGCGCCGCCAAGACCGTCGACCGCATCATCGACGCGTTTCCCGCCGACCAGCAGGGGCAGGCCCGCGTCTCTCTCGCCGACTCGCTCGCCGCCGTGGTGTCGCAAATCCTCTGCAAGAAGACGAACGGCGGCCGCGTCGCCGCGCACGAAATCTTGATCCGCACGAGCGGCATCGCCGGGTCGATTCGCGAAGGGAAGACCGCGATGATCCAGTCGATCATCGGTGCCGGACGCGGCCAGGGCATGCAAACCCTGGACGACGCGCTCGCCGCCCTCGTGACGGCGCAAGCCGTCGACGTGCGCGAGGCGTACCTCAAAGCGAACGACAAGCAGCGCTTCAAGCAAGGCGCGCAGTAGTCACCCGTCGACGTCGGCGCTGATCCTCGAGGATCGATCGAGCCAAGCGACGACGGAACGCTTCGCGATGCGACCGGGTGCGACCGCGACGCCCAGGGACGGCCCGCGCGTGCCCCCCAAAAAAACAAAAACCGAAATCCGACGAAACCCGCGCCGCGACACGTCCGATGCGACGCGGACGGCGCAAATCAGGCGTTCGAAGACCGAGCACGCGCCGCGGAAAAGGGGTTTTCGTGGATAATCGCAGCAGGTTCGTTTCTTTGGTCGCGCTCGCGTGCGTGGGCGTGTTCGGGTGCTCGGGCTCGACGTTGACGACGAATGCCGACAGCCAGACGTCCCGCGACGAAGGCAACAGTCCGGCGGACTCCGCATCGACCGAGCCCGCGCCGGGCTCCGCGTGCCAGGCTCCTGCCTCGTTTCGAACGGCGCATCTCGCCGTGCCGAACCGATCGCTGGCGAGCGTGTCCGGCGTGCAGACCGCCGATCTGAACGAAGACGGCGTGCCGGATCTGCTGGTCTCGGTCGGCAACTACTACGAAGGTGCGTACGCGCTAAGGGTCGCGCTGTCGCAACCGAACGGCGATCTTCGGGACTTCGACGAGACGCTCGTCACGTGCCCCGCGGGGGCCGATGTTTGTGGGGGCAACCCGCTCGTCGCGGACGTCGATGGTGACGGGCATCTCGACGTGCTCACCACGACGGCGCAGTTCCTCGATTTCGATCCCGCCGACGTCGTCGTTCTACGCGGCGACGGCACCGGGCACTTGAATGCGTCGGCACCGCTCGCGTCGGTGAAATATCCAGAGCGCGGGATGGCGTTTGCGGACTTCAACGGCGACCATGTGCCGGATCTGTTGGTGTCGACCACGACCAACGACGCCTGCAAGACGACCGACGATGGAAGCGCCGTCGTCCCGTGCGCGGCGACCACGTGTGACGCCGGACAGGTTTGCGTGACCGATCCAGATTCACCAGGCTCCGTCGCTTGTAACGTCACGACGTGTCCGGGATTCGCCCTTTACCCGGGACTCGGACACGGTGCGTTCGGCGCCGCGCAAGCGATGGCGGCCGATCGCGCGTACGCGAAGCTGCGGAGCGGCGATTTGAACGGCGACGGACGAACGGACCTGCTCGGCACCTTCAGGGACAGCTATCAGAACGCGGCCGTCTTTCAGAACGAACGCGGCGAACTTCACGAAAGCGGCCCGCGCTTTTCGGGAGAATTGACGCAAATCCTGCTCGGTGATCTCGACGGAGACGGAATTTCCGACGTCGTCTCCGACGCGTTCGTCGCGAACGACGAAGTGACACAAATCTCATTCTTCGGAAAAACGGGATCGGCCGATGAAGTGCTCACGTTACCCCAAGGCTCGATGGACACCGGAGCCGTCACCGACGTCGACGGCGACGGTTTGCTCGACGTCGTCCGCGCCACCGACGCGAACATCGTGCTCGACCACAATCGCGGTCAGCGGCAGTTCGATCACGCCGTAATCGGCGGCACCTGCCAAGACTCATCGCTCGGAACGATCGCCGGCGTCACCGCGGGAGACTTCAATCACGATGGGCTTACTGATTTCGCGTACATCACGGCCGACGACGCCGCGGACGTCACGGTCCTCTACGGCAAATAGCCGGACGCGTTCCGAATGACGCGCGGCGCAGGCGGACCGAGCTCGCGCATCCTTACGCCCCTAGCCCTCGTGCGATCGTTTTAGTAAAACGCCCCGAACGCTATGAGGCTCACACGCTGGCTCGCGGTCATTTTGCTGGTTTCGGTTCCTTCGGCGGTCACGGCCGTCGCGGAGGCGGCGCCCGGCGCTCACGCGGCGGTCCACGCGGACTCGCCGAAGAAAGGCGCCCCGAAAAAGAAGGCGAAGGGCAGCAAGAAGCCGGGGCACGCCGCGCCCAAAAAGAGCGCGAAGACCGGCAAAAAGAAGGGCTCGGCGAAGAAGCCCAAGCACAAGTCCGAGACCGAATCGACACCCGCGAAGTAACCGCGGGCGTCTCTTCGCGGTGACGCGCTCACGAGGCGCGTACGAGCCCGCCGATTGATCACGGCAGTCGACCCGCCCGGAAAGCTCGAGTCAGATGCGCCGTGTTGAGCGAGAACCGGAGCGGAGCGTACTTTCGTACGTGAGCACCGGAAGCGCAGCGAAACCAAGCAGCTGGCCGAGATCTCCGGGCGTGCTCACAGAAAGCGCTGACGCCAAAGCGCGTTACGAGATCCGGCGCAACACGTCGGTGACGGACGGCGCGCCAGGGATGCGAACGCGGACGGAAAAAAGGTCGCGTGAGGGCGGAAGCGCCTCGAGCGTCGCGGTCGTTCCCGGGTAGACCTTGGCGAGCACGTCGCGAAGCACCGGCGCGACGCCGTCGAAGGTTTCCTTCTTGTTCGGCGCGAGGAGCCGGTCGTTCAACCGGAACAGCACCTCGTCCGTGCGGAACGCGAGCGGCGTGTCGAGCTTCTCGTCTTCGAGCTTCTTGCACGCGGTGAGCGCGCGCCGAAACGCGTCGAGCACGCACACCGCGGCATCGGTCGGGCCGCCGCGCTTCCGGCTATAGAGGAGCCCCGCACGGCCGCCGCCGAAGTCGACGTAGTAGTCGGACTCGTGTCCGACCAGGAGCAGGGCCGGACCGTCGTGGACGTGCTCGTACTCGGTCACGTCGATGAGCAAATCGTCGAGGGACTTGTGCTTGATCCACGAGTGGAAGACCGGGACGAGCGGCTCGATGTGAACCGTCTTCGGAGATTCGACGAAGAATTTGAGCTGAACTTTACGAGCGTCCATGTTCCGTTTCGAGATTTGAAGCCCGCTCACTCAGCGGCGGTAGGCTGATTCTTTTGCTGGGTGATGCGCTCGTAGCAAGCGTAAGCGGCATCGACGAAGAGCTGAGCCTCTTCGATCTTCTGGTGCGCGGTCTCCTTCGTGATCTGTTCCTTGCCGCGAAGGTCGTGCGCGCGGAGGAGCATCTGCGAGAACTTCGCGCCGGCGAAGGGATCGCTGAAGAGGCTCGTGTCGACCAGGAGCTTCTTGAACTCGGACACGATTTCCTCGGGGTCCTCGCCGAGGTTCGCGTCGAGCTCGCGAGTGAGCGCCTTGGCGGCGCTGACCATCGAGGTGTACGCGCGCTGATCGGCGGCTTCCGTCTTGCCCTCGTCGAAGAGCACCTGCGCCTCGAACACTTCGCGCTCGCTGGCGGCGAGACCCATGACGGCGTACGCGACGACCTCGCCGGCGCACTCGCCCTCGCTGATGTCGCCGATGGTGTACACGCGTGGGTCGCCCCAGTCCGAGTAGTACTCGGGCGCAACCTCGTAGGGCGGCACTTCCATCAAGTCCTCGAGCATCGCGCGGACTTGTTTCTTGCCGATGCGGTTCACGAAGTCCTTGAACGGCTCGCCGTCCTTCTTCTCCTTCACGAAGCGCTCGCGGAGCCGTGTGACGACCTCCGGAACGCGCTTCGACGGCACGGCGCCGATCGCGAGGCCGTAGCTGCCGCCGTTGTGCTCCCATTCGCCACCGACGACGACCTGGAAATGCGGCACTTTGCGCGGCCCGACCTGGCGACTCACACCGAGGAACCCGATGTCCGCGACGTGGTGCTGGCCGCACGAGTTGAAGCACCCGCTGCATTTCACGTGAAGCGCTTCGGCGGCCGGCGCGAGCTCGGTCTTCACGAGGGTGAGCTGACGGCGGAGCTCCGCGGCGAGACCGCGCGACGACGAGATGCCGAGCTTGCACGTGTCGGTGCCGGGGCACGACGTGACGTCGGTGATCGTTCCCGCGCCGGAGTCGGCGAGCCCGGTCGCGACGAGACCTTCGTAGAACTCGACGAGGTCCGCTTCGGACACCCAGCGGAAAATGTAGTTCTGGTCGACCGTGGTGCGCATCGTGTCGCCGGTGAACCGGCGCGACAGATCCGCGAGCGCGCGCGCCTGCGTCGACGTCATGTCGCCGAGCGGCAACGTGACGGTGAGCACCGCGTACCCCGGTTGCTTCTGCTGGTAGATGTTCGAGCGATGCCAGGCCTCGAACCCAGCGGGATACGGACCCTCGGGAAGCCTGCCGGCGGGGCGCAGCGGCCGTTCGTCGAGCTTGTGCAGATCCGCGAGAAACGCCGTCCAGCGCTCGTCGGGGCGTAGCTTCGCGCGCTCTTCGAGCACCAGGCGCTTGAACTCGTCGATGCCGAGCTTCTTCACGAGGAACTTGATGCGGGCGCGCGAGCGATTCTCGCGCTCGCCGAGGCGCGCAAAGACTCGCGAAATGGCCTGCGACATCGGCAAGAGCTCGGACTCCGGCAGGAACTCGTCGAGGAGCTTCGCCGCGTAGGGCACCGAGCCGAGACCGCCGCCGACGTAGAGCTCGAAGCCGCGAACGAGCTCACCGTCGACGTCGCGCGTCCGCGCGATGGCGCCCATGTCGTGGAAATTCGTGACGCCGCAGGCGTGGTCCTTGCAGCCCGAAAACGCGATTTTGAACTTTCGCCCGAAGTCCTGGATATCGGGGTGACCGAGCAAGAAGAACGTGAGCCCGTTCGCGTACGGCGTGACGTCGAACGCCTCGTCGCTGCACACGCCGACGAGCGGGCACGCGGTGATGTTGCGCACCGAGTTGCCGCACGCTTCGCGGGTCGTGATCCCGACCGCCGCGAGGCGCCGCATCAGATCCGGCGTGTCGTCGATGTGGACGAAGTGGAGCTGGATGTCCTGCCGCGTCGTCACGTGAAGGATGCTGTCCGAATACTCCTCCGCGAGATCCGCCATCGCCTCGAGCTGCTCGACGCCGAGTTTGCCGAAAGGGATCTTGATGCGCATCATGCCCGGAGCGTCCCACATCGTGTTCGGGCCCTTGGTGAGCGGCGTCGGAAAATCGATGCGGCGGCTCTCAGTGCCATCCGAACGCTGTCCGTTGTCGTACCGCTGCCCGTACACGCCTCGCCGGAGCCGCGTCTCGGCGAAGAGCTTCTCCTCGATCTTGCCCTGCTTCCGGAGATGGATCTGGGTTTCGAAGACGTCGATTTCTTCGGCCCACGCCGACGGCATCCTCGCTCCGAGTCGATCCTTCCAAGTGGGGGCAGATTCGTTCATGGGGTCTCCGATGGCGGCAGGCTGAGCGCGACTCTATACTGCACTTTTCCGATGCGACAAGTCGACAACGAGGCCGCAGTACTCTCCGGGGGCGGACTCCGGTAGAGGAACGCATCCCGTCATGCGGTACAGCCGAGCCCTCATCCCCACGTTGAAAGAAGCCCCCGCGGACGCCGTCACGGCGAGCCACGTCCTCCTCACTCGAGGGGGGTACATCCGGAGGGTCGGCGCGGGCATCTATAGTTTCTTGCCGCTCGGGCTCCGGGTGCTCCGGCGCATCGAGCGGATCGTGCGCGAAGAGATGGACCGATCGGGCGCGCTCGAGGTGCTCTTGCCCGCGCTCTTGCCGGCGGAATACTTCCGAGAGAGCGGGCGCTGGGACGTGTTCGGCGACACGCTGCTCCGGTTGAAGGACCGAAAGGGCGGCGACTATCACCTCGGGCCGACGCACGAGGAAATCATCACCGATCTCGCGCGCCACGAGATCAAGAGCTACCGCGATCTTCCGAAGAACCTCTATCAGATCCAATCGAAGTACCGCGACGAGCCGCGTCCGCGCGCGGGGCTCCTTCGATGTCGCGAGTTCTCGATGAAGGACGCTTACTCGTTCGACGTCGACGAAGCGGGCGCGCTCGCGAGCTACGAGACGATGCGAAAAGCGTACACGCGGATCTTCGATCGCCTCGGGCTCGACTACCGCATGGTCGCGGCCGACTCCGGCGCGATGGGCGGCTCGCTCAGCTCGGAGTTCCAGGTGCTCGCCCAGAGCGGCGAAGACCTCCTCGTCGCGTGCGAAAAGTGCGACTACGCCGCAAACGTCGAGGTGGCGACGGCGGGAATACCGGCCACCGCCGAAAATCCGAAGACGACCGAGCTCCACGCCGTCAAAAAAGTCGCGACGCCGAAGAAGCGTACGATCGCCGAGGTGTCGGAGTTCTTGTCGCTGCCGCCCAAGCGATTCTTGAAGAGCCTCGTTTACATGGCGGGGGAACAGCCGGTCCTCGCGGTCGTGCGCGGCGATCACGAGCTCAACGAGGTGAAGCTCGCGCGCGCGCTCGGGGTCGACGAGGTGCGTCTCGCCGAACCGGAAATCGTCGTGCGCACGACCGGCGCGGGCGTCGGTTACGCCGGTCCGATCGGCTTCAAGGGGCGGGTCGTCGTGGATCGAGCGGCCGCCGACGTGCCGGGCGGAGCCACCGGCGCCAACGAGACCGATCATCACTTCACCGACGTGGTGTTCGGTCGCGACTACGACGGCGAAGTGAAGGACATTCGCAGCGTCGCCGAAGGAGACCCCTGCCCTCGCTGCGGGAGCAAGCTGCTCGTGTACCGCGGCATCGAAGCGGGGCACATCTTCGTGCTCGGTACGCGATACAGCGCGCAGATGGGCGCGAACTTCCTCGATCAAGCCGGCGAGAACAAGCCGATGGTCATGGGCTGCTACGGCATCGGCGTGTCGCGTCTCGTGGCGACCGCGGTCGAGCAGCATCACGACGAAAACGGCATCGCGTGGCCCGCCGCCATCTCTCCTTACGACGTGCACGTCGTCATGATCGGGAGCGAACCCGAAGTGGAGCGCGCGGCCGCCGAGCTCGAGCAAGCGCTAGAAGCGCAGGGGCTCAGCGTGCTCGTCGACGATCGCGACGAACGGCCCGGAGTGAAATTCAAAGACGCCGACCTCATCGGCGTGCCGCTTCGCGTGACGATCGGCGCGAAGTCGCTCAAGTCGGGCGCGGTGGAGCTCAAACCCCGCTCCGAAAAGAACCCCAAGAATGCCGAGCTCGTTCCGCTCGAAAGCGCTGTGAAAGTGCTGAGCGAGCGGGCTCGCCGGAGCGCATGAAACCCACCGTGTCGGATCACAAGAAGACGCACGCCGGATCGACGGACGCCGTCCACGCCGGCGAGGTTCGCCCGCGGCCTCATCACACGCTCGTCCAGAGCATCGCGCAGACCGCGACGTTCACGTTCGAGGACACCGCGGATCTCGAACAGTACATGCGCGGCGAAGACAAGGACCCCGAGCGCGAAGAGTACGGCCGTTACGGCAATCCGACGGTGCGCGAACTCGAGCTCCGGGTCGCCGCGCTCGACGCCACGGAAGACGGGGTCGCGTTCGCGAGCGGCATGGCCGCGGTCTCGACGGCGCTCCTCGCGCTCACCAAGACCGGCGAGCACGTCGTTCTCTTCAGCGACTGCTACCGGCGCACGCGCCAGCTCGTCGCGAAGCTGCTCAGCCGATTCGGCGTCGAACACACGCTCATTCCGGCCGGCGACCTCGCGGCGCTCGAAGCGGCGCTCCAGCCGAACACGCGGCTCGTCGTCGGCGAATCACCCACGAACCCTTATCTCTATTGTCTGGATTTCGAAAAACTCGTCGCGATCGTCAAGCGCCACCCGCGGGTGAAGACCGTGATCGACTCGACGTTCGCGACGTCCGTCAATTGTCGCCCGCACGAGTTCGGCGTGGATCTCGTGGTGCACAGCGCGACGAAATACCTCGGCGGGCACAACGACGTGCTCGGCGGGCTCGTCACCGGGCCCGCTCACCTCGTTTCGCTCCTTCGCGACGCGCGCGGCGTGCTCGGCTCGGTGCTCGATCCGCACGCGGCGTTTCTCATCGCGCGCGGCGTCAAGACGCTCGGCGTCCGAGTCGAGCGACAGAACGCGACGGCGCTGGCCGTGGCGCGCGCCCTCGAGAACCACCCGAAGATCGAGCGCGTCTACTACCCGGGGCTCGAGGGACATCCGTCGCACGCCGTCGCGGTGAAGCAAATGCGCGGCTTCGGGGGCGTCGTGAGCTTCCAAGTGAAAGGCGGACGCGCCGCAGCGGGACGCGTCGTGGACGCTTGCCGTCTCGCGACGATTGCCGCGTCGCTCGGCGGCGTCGAGACGCTGATCGAGCAGCCGTCGATCATGAGCTACTTCGAGCTCTCGCCTGACGAGTTGAAGGCCGTCGGCATCGACCCGGCGCTCATTCGGCTCAGCGTGGGCATCGAAGACACCGACGACGTCGTGCGCGACGTGCTCAGCGCGCTCGGCGAATAGCGAAACGCGTCGCGCCCGTTTCGCGTTCGTGACGACTTCGAGACGCGAATCATTGCCGCAGTGTTTCGCGCGAAAACGAGCGCGGAAGAAATCGTCATTGTCGTTGCGTGGCGGCGATCGCGTGCCAAGACTCGTAGACGTGAGTAACGAGTTGGCCTACGCGAGCGAGGGGTTCGAAGAAAGCGGCGTCCGAGCACAGGGTCCTCGCGGCAAGCAAGTGTGCGTCACGCACATGGGCCGTGCTTCGTATCAAGTGCGGCTCGAAGGGGCGTTTCGTCCGGGCTGGGCCGGCAACGTGTGCGCGGGGCTCTCGAGTGCCGGCATCTCCGTGGATCGCGCGTACGCGGTGCGCGGACCCGATGCACGCTGGCGCGCGGAGTTCGACGTTCGTCAGTTGCACGGCGGGCCATCGCCGAAGGACGTGCCTTACGCGCTCCTCACCGAGAAAGAACCGAACCTCGACGCGGCGGACGCGCTCGCGATCGAGTCGTTTTCGATCACGCCGTCGGCCGCGCACGGCGGTTCGCTCGAGCTGGCCCTCGAAGCGCGCGACGCGCTCGGTTTTCTGGGGACCTTGCTCGGCAAGCTCGCGTTCGTGTCGCTGTTACCCGTCGAGCTCCGCGTCGAGACGCACGGCGATCGCGTGCTCGACCGACTCTGGCTCACCGGCGTCGGCGGCGGCGCGCCGTCCGTCGAGGCGCGCGTCATGCTGCTTCGCGAGCTCCAGCGCAGGACGCCAAAAGCCCCCACGCCGCCGGTTTAGACGGCGAGCGCGCCCCAACCCCTACGGCGATTTCGTCGCGATCGCGATGTTTTCGAAGGGAAGCGCCGGACTCCCACCGGCGTTATGGAGCGCGGGCGCTTCGGCAGGCGAAAAAGTGACCGTCGCGGTTGCCACCCTGGTTTCGGCGTGGAACACGGAGATGGAAATGCGCGCGCTTCGGTCTTGGATTTGGGTGCTCTTGCTTCCGACGCTCGTCGCGGTGACGGGCTGCAGCGACTGGCTGGGCAAGAAGACGGACGATACGGGCTCGACCACGACGACGGGGTCGACGAACGGCGTGTGTTCGGGCACGCCCGTCGATTGCACGCAGCTCAGCGCCGCGTGCGTGGAGACGGCGGGATGCACGGACAACGGGAGTTGCACCGGAAACCCGTCGAACCCGGGCGATTCGTGCACGATCGCCGACGGCGCGAGCGGCTGCAACGCGACGCCGGGGTGCTACTGGGTTCCGGTGTGCACGGGCACGCCGCTGGTGTCGTGCACGCAGGTGACCGACGTCACGTGCAAGGCGATCATCGGGTGCACCTGGACGCCGACCGCGATCGGCACGACCGGCGGATCGTGCGCCGCAGTGTCGTGCACCTCGAACGCCGATTGCGGATGCGGGCTCACCTGCGTGCTCGAGTGCAACGGGTGTCCGGCCGTCTGCGGCTACCCCTGTTACAGCAACACCGACTGCGTCGGCAAAACCGACAGCAACGGCACGCCGAACTTGAACTGCTACGAGGTCTCGCCCGGCACCACCGCACCGTACAGCGGCATCTGCGGACAATGACGCCGGCCGTGCTCGCCTGATGCGCGGCGTAGCCCCGCGTCATTAGGCGCGGGCGATCGAAGCCCGCGATAGCACCCGAGCGTGCTCGCAGCGGACACTCCTTCGCGGACTCCGCGTAGAGCCTCTCGACACGGAGCTCGCCAAACTCGCCGGGGAGGCCATTGCCGCCCTTCCGGGCTCTGCCGTGGTCGATTCACTCGTCATGGCGTCCGCGGCGCGACGGGGTGACGTCGTCTACACCTCCGACGTCGGCGACCTCAGTCGCCTTTGTGAGTATTTTCGCGAGGTCCGGGTTCTCGGGGTTTGAGCAAGACGAGGCGCGCGTCGTCGCTACGTGCCGCCGCGAAGTGTCGTGCGTCGTCGAACGTCGGAACTCGAGCGAGCTCGGCGAGAAACGCGAACGCGCGGCGCTTTTTCGACGCGAACTCGGCGTGGCGTTCGATCGCGCTGCCCGTGACGCACCACGCGTCGACGGCCACGGCGAAGACCCACGCGTACGCGGCGGGCGACAGCCGGAGCGCGAGATGGTCGAGCACGAGGTGTGGAATGCCGGCCCCGTGTGAACGCCGGAGCACGTGATTCACGAAGCTCATGGCGAGACATTGATTCGCGCAGCGAAACGGGTGGAGGCGAACGAATTTCTGGTGGAACCGGGCGAGCGACGCGACCACGCGACGGCGATCGCCTGCGGCCGCGGCGGCGAGCGACGCGCGGAGATCGTCGCGGAGAGAATCGAAGTGACGGACCTCGAGCGGCCGCGGCGGGAAAAACCACGCGGCGTCTCGATCGTCGCCGTCGGCGCGCGCCGTCACGATGCGCCCCCACGAGAGGCCGTCGTCGACGAAGTGCCGCGACGTCGCGAGCGACTCCGGATCGCCGGAAAACGCCGCGAGAAGACGTTGATAGGCGTCCCCGCCGATGGGCTCGGCGTTCACCCGCGCGCCGGCCACGATGCGGACGCCCGACGGCGTGTCTTCGAGCTCCGTCGCGCGTTCGAGCAATTGCCCCGGCTCGACGGCACCCTTTCCGGCAATGGGACTTGCCGGCAGATAGAACGACGCGCCGTCCCCGACGAGCGCCGCGACGTGGAGCTCGCGCAGGAGCGCGACGAAGGTCGGCGTGTCAGACGACTCGCGCAAGTCGCGCGGGGCTCGGCCCAGCGACGACAATTTTTCGCTCACGGCACCCATATTTACCCAATAGGCGCGCACGATTTCGTACGGCGAACCCGGGTAGCGCACGATCTCCGCGAACGACACGCGCCGCTCGAGCGCGTCGACCGCGGCAGGAGAAAACACGAAACGCCCGAACGCACCCTCCACGAATCGGGACCACGCTTGGTCCGTCGCGTTCGACGCGGTCCGAATCGCGCGCGCCGTGGTTTCGCCGTCGACCGCGCGGACGATCGCGCCGGCGTCACCGAGCGATAGACCGCACACCTCGACCTTGGCTCCCGCGCGGGCCGACGCGAGCACGACGCCGCAACCCGACGGCTCGGCGCGCAAATCCGCGGGAGCGACGAGCACGTCGTCGTCCGCGGGCCAGAACCGGACGCGTTCTTCGGAGTAGTACGGATCCGCCGGCTCGTTCGAACGCCGCGCGACGAACTCGCGATAGGCGCCGGCGACGTCGCTGGCGAGCGCAGGCGCGGTGTCGCGCATGAGTGCGTCCATCGAGGTCATGAGAGTCCGAGCGCGCGGGCGAGCCCCGCTTCGTCGTTGGTGACGAACGGATAACGCTCCGGCCACGTCGCGAGCGCGTAAGGGTACGGCGCGTCGAGACGGCGCTCGACGATCTCGCCGAGGTCGTCCGAGAGCACGCGCGACGTCGGATCGAGTCGCCGCACGATGACCAGCCCCGAAGGACGCGTGGGCACGATCGAAATGTGGAGATCGGGACGACGCTCGAGCAGCACCTCGACGACCTTCCACACATCGCCGACCCAGAACGTCGAGGCGCGCTCGCGACGTGCCGCGACCGGCGTCACCGCGAGGCAATCGTGGAGCACGATCGTCGAGCTCGGTGCGGCCCAACGCTCGACGTTGACGAAATCGCGGAGCGCATATTCGAACCAGTGCATCCCGTCGATGAACGCGACGTCGATCGGCTTGCCGTCGAAGACGGTCTCGACGCTCTCTCGCGCGAAAAATTCGTCGCTGGTCATCTCGTAAAAGCGGGCGCCCTTCGGACGTTTTTCGGGCGGGAGCGGCGCCGGATCGACTCCCGCGGCGATCGTCGCGGTCGTCGCGAGCGCGAGGGTCGCGCCGTATTCGACCCCGATCTCGAGATAGGTGTTCGGCCGGAGAAGCCGGTGCAAGCGCGCGAGCACGTCTTTGTAGGGCGGCCCTGGAAACGCGAGCGCCGCGAGCATGCCGTGAGCGCCGGGATAGTCCGGAAAAACGTCGGTGAGACGGCCGAGGCTCGCCTTCGCCTGCTCCGGATCGCCGAGCTCGACGAACAAGCGCGCTTGGGTGTGGAGCCCGAGCGCGTGATCCGGGGCTCGCGCGAGTACACCGTCGACGAGCGTTTTTGCACTTTGGACGTCGCCTTGAACCGCGCGTGCCGCCGCTTCGGAGAGCTCGAGCGCGTCGCTGCCCAAACCGAGACGACGCGCTGCACCGGCGATCGCGACGGCCTGACCGATGTGGCCAGTTCGAACGGATTCTTGCACGAGGAGCGCTGCGTCACTCGGCGTCGCGCCGCGCAAGCACTGCTCGAGCTCTTCGGGTGAAGCGACGTAGAACGCGGTTTCGCGACGCACGGGGTCCCTCGTGGCCCGAGCGTAGATTTCCGAACCGGCTTCGGCAACCGCGCTCCGGGCTCCGTGCTAACGTCGCGCCCCACGAATCGGCTGCGGCTTCCCCCGATCGGAAACAGCAAGATGACGTTCGCAGGATGGTCTTTGGTAGGTTTCGTTGCTCTGAGCGGTTGTTCGAGCGGCTCCGGGGGCTCCGACACCGGCGCCAAAAACCCGGCCACGTCGCCGACCGGAACCGCGACGACCTTGCCCGACGAAACCGCGAGCGCTCAGACGGCGATCGGGCCGATTCCGCTCGAAGCCGGTGAAGAGAAGACGGTGTGCATCGTCAAGAAGCTACCGAACGAAGAGGACATCGTCGTGTCGAACATCACGGCGGATCTCGCGCCGGGCTCGCATCACCTGATCGTGTCCACGACCGATGCGACGGAAGAGGATCTGACGCCGACGCCGTGTCAGACGTTCTCGAGCATCCTGATGGGCGAGACCAAGCCGCTCATCATCGTGAACACGCCGCACGGCGTGCAAACATTTCCGTCCGGCGTCGGCGTGCTGGTTCCCGCGCACCAGATGGTGCGGCTCGAAGGGCATTACCTGAACTCGAGCACGTCGGCGGTCCAGGGCTCCGGAACCGTGACGTTCAACGGCGTCCTGGCCGCTCGGAGTCCGGCGTATCAAGCCGCCAATACGTATGTGTGGGGGACGGCAAAAATCTCGCTCTCCGCCGACGCGACGTTCACGACGCCCGTCGTGTTCCAGCCCGGCATGCCCGACACTCACGTTCTGTCGATCACGACGCACGAGCATCGGCTCGGCACCCTCGTGCAAGCGTGGACGAGCTCCGCGCCCGGCGCCAAAGACGAGATGCTCGCGAACGACTCGAATTGGTCGGAGCCGACCTGGAAGATGCTCGACACGCCGTACGATCTGAACGGCACGAACGGCCTTTCGTTTCAGTGCTCGTGGAACAACACCACGTCCGACACGATCACATTCGGCGAGAGCGCGCTTCAGGAGATGTGTTTCTTGATCGGCTTTTACTACCCGTCGCACGGCCTCGACGTGTGCATCGACGGGTTCTGCATCGAGCGCCAAAAGCAGGACGGCGGCGCGCCCGCTCCTTAGCTCCCGACGAAGATTGAGCGCAGGGGCGTTTCCAGCGACGAAAACCGCTGTAGCAACTCGCCACGGGGCTTTGCGATGCGGCGTTTCCCTCGCGCGACCGCGATGCGTTTTCGAAGACTGTTCTCTGGCGCGCCATCGCCGCTATGCTCGCCCACATGGAAGACACCGTTCGTCGGACGGGGCTCATGGTGAAGGTCGAATCGTTGCTGGCCGCGAGCGCTCGAACGGCGTGGCCGTGGGTCGAGCGGTGGAGCAAGAGCAAGGCCGCGCCCGTGCGCAATCCGAGTTGGGCACCGTCCCCGCTTTCCGAGAAAAAGCGAACCTTTCCGAAGCTCGGCTGGCCCCGACGGACCGATTCGCTCTGTCCGGCGTGCGTCAAGGACGCCAGGAACGCCGTACTTTCCGGAGTTCGCAGTGTGTCGAGCCTGGTCGACGAAAACCCCGGCGAGATCCCCGCCGATATCATCGAGCGCGACGGCAACATCCTGATGGTCAAGGAGTGCCCGAAGCACGGCAAATACGAAGACGTGATGGCGATCGACGAAAAATTCCTGGGGCGCATCGAGAATTTGTTCCCAGGGCGAGACTTCGAAGCGCCGAAAACGCCCCTCCGAAATCACGGGACGTCGTCGATCAAGTACGGGCGCGGCTCCGTGCTCACCGTCGATCTGACGAACCGCTGCAACATGATGTGCGACCCGTGCTTCA
>DATBBD010000647.1:0-21788 GCA_036271175.1 Polyangiaceae bacterium
CTTCTCTTTGCAATAGACGATGATCTCCTCCGCGGTCGCGGTCTGCCCCGGTTTCAGGGCGAGAAACGCCTTCACTTCTTCGCCGTGACTCGGATGCGGCACGCCGATGACGGCCGCTTCGGCCACGGCGGGGTGCGCGTAGAGGACTTCTTCGACTTCGCGCGGGTACACGTTGAAGCCCCCGCGCAAGATCATGTCCTTTTTGCGATCGACGATGAAGTAGTACCCGTCCTCGTCGCGATGGGCGATGTCGCCGGTCGAAAACCAGCCGTTCTTGATCGATTCGCGATTCGCCTCGGGCCGTCGGTAATAGCCCTTCATCACGTTGGGGCCCTTGATGCAGATTTCTCCGGGCACCATCGGCCGTTCGATCGTCCGGCCCTCGTCGTCGATGAGCTTGAGCTCGATGCCTTCCAGTGGCAGCCCGATGCTGCCCGCCTTCTTCGGCTTGTCGAGCACGTTGAAGCTCGCGACCGGCGACGTCTCGCTGAGCCCGTATCCCTCGAGAATGTTCACGTCGTACTTCGCGTCGAACGCGCGCATGACTTCGACGGGCATCGCGGAGCCGCCGGAGACGCACAGCTCGAGCGACGACAGGTCGAACTCCGAGGCCCCGGGGAAATTCAGGAGAGCGAAATACATGGTCGGTACGCCGCCGAAGTACGTCACTCGGTGACGCGCCATGAGCTCGAACGCCGCCTTCGGCTCGAAGCGCGGCAAGAAGACGAGGGTCCCGCCGACGCGTGTGACGACGTTTTGAAGGCACGTCTGACCGAAGATGTGAAACATCGGTAAGACCGCGAGCCCGATGGTCTTCGACGAGACCGGGAGCACGCGCGTGGCCATGGTCTCCGCGTTGTAGAACAAGTTGAAATGGGTGAGCTCGGCGCCCTTGGGCCGCCCGGTCGTGCCCGACGTGTAGAGCACGACGGCCGTGTCGTCGGGCATCGTGTCGGGAAGATCGATCACCGGCTCGCTCCCCGCGATGAGCGCCGCCATGTCGTGAGCGCCGTCGGGAGGCGCGCCGTCGGAGCCCGGCCGCGCCATGATGAGGTGCGCGCACGACGCCACGCGTTCGAACCCGCGGCGCGCCGGCTCCCAGAACCCGTCCCACGCGACGAGCGCAGACGCGCCGGAATCTTCGAGGTGATAAGCGATTTCGTCGGGCGTCAGGAGCACATTGAGCGGCACGACCGCGGCGCCGAGGTATTGCACGCCGAAGTACGCGATCGAGAAGTGCGGCACGTTCGGGATCATCAACGCGACGTGATCGCCGCGGCGCACCCCGAGCTTCGCGAGCGCGGCGGCGAATCGACGCGCCCGATCGTGGAACGCGCCGTAAGTGAGCGTCGTGTCGCCGAGAACGAGGGCCGGCTTTTCGGGAGCTCGCTTCGCGCTTTCGCGAAGAATGGTTGCGAGATTCAACGACATATCTTCCGCCTCTCTCTAGGAACCTGCCCCGTCGCCGGACGCGTCGCGGAGCGCTCCTTCGTACGACGCCCACGCGACGTGAGATTCGTGAAGGACGACCTTCATCGAGACGATGCCGTCGCTTCCCGGTCCCAAGCTGCCCGATCGTACCGCGTCGGAGACCCGGTCGAACACGTGGCGCGCGAGATACTCCGTCGTGGTGTTCACGCCGCGAAACTGCGGGAGCTCGTCGAGATTCGAATATTCGAACACGGCGAGAATTTGACGGAGCGCCGTGCTCGCTCGGCCGATGTCGACGACCACGCCGTTCACGTCGAGGGTCTGCCGCCGAAACTCGACGTCGATGACGTACGTCGCGCCGTGCATTTTCTGCGCGGGGCCGAAGAGCTCGCCGCGAAAGCTGTGCGCGATCATCACGTGGTCTCGAACACAGATAGCGTACATGTGCCGTCAGCCCTCAGGGTAGCGGACCCGGTGACACCACGTCGAGTCTCCGCCGGCCGCGATGCGGGGCATCAACGACGGGAGTTCGTCGAACGGCGTTTCTACGACGAGCTCGTCGAACGGGACGTCGGCGAGGAGACGGAGCGCGAGCTCGAGGCGCCGCCGCCGCGTCCAGCGAGCGCGCTGGTCGGGCGGCAATTGTCCGACTTGCGACGACGCGATCCGCAGGCGCTTCGCGTGAAACGCGCCGCCGAGCGGCAGCGTGACCGGGCGATCGCCGAACCACGACGCTTCGACGACCGTCGCTTCGGTTCCGGCGAGCGCGAGCGCGGTGGTCAATCCGTCGGGCGCGCCGCTCGCGTGCACGACGACGTCCGCGTCCGAACGCGCCGCACTGGGATGCGCAAAGGAGATCCCCAATAAATCGGCAATGCGGCGGCGAACGGGATCGGTATCGACGAGCTCCACGTCGGTTCCCGGGTGGCGACTCGCGACGAATGCGACGAGCGCGCCGACGACGCCCGCACCGACGACGGCGACGCGATCGCCGGTTTTGACGCCGGCGTCCCAGACGACGTTGATCGCCGTCTCGAGATTTGCGGCGAGGACGGCGCGCTCGGGCGAGACGCCGGCCGGCAACGGCACGACCGACGCTGCAGGGACGACGAAGGCCGTCTGGTGCGGATGCAGACAGAACACGTCGCGCCCGAGGAGCTCGCGCGGACCCAATCGCACGACGCCGACCGTCGCGTAGCCGTACTTGACCGGCCACGGAAACGCGCCGCCTTGGTGCGGCGCGCGCATCCGCTCGTATTCGGACGGCGGAACGCGACCCCGAAAGACCAGGAGCTCGGTGCCGCGACTGATCGCGCCGAATCGCGCCTCGACGAGAACTTCGTCGCTCCCGCGCGGCGGAAGCGACTCGGTGCGGATCTCGCCGCGCTCGCGTTCGACGACCCAAAACGCACGCGCATCGTGCGCCGCAGGCGTCGCACTCACGGCCGGATCGGACGACACGGCACGAGCTTACCTTCGTGCCCGCGACGAACCGCGGAAAAAGGAAAAATACGTGGACCTTCCAAACGAAAGGACGATGAGCGCCGTCGCGAAGATCGCAAGCGGTTTACTCACCGGTTCGACGGGCCAAAGGCTCACCGCGAGGCTGATCACCATGACGCTGAACGCGGATCGCCCGAGCCGTGACCGCGGCTCTTCGCCGACCGAGGGCGCGAGCGCGACGGCAGCGGCGTACGCATATCGCAAGAGCCCGGGAACGATGATGAACGCGCCGAGTGAGCCGCGAAGAGCCAGCACGAGGCCGGCGACCAGCACGAGGAGCGCGTCGGTTTCCATGTCGAACGCCGCGCCGAACGCGGAGTCGTCGCCGCGCCGCCGCGCCACCGCGCCGTCGAGGCCGTCGAGCGCGAAACTGCAAAGAACGATGAGGGACGCGAAAGGACCGAGTCGCCCGACCGCCGACAATGCGATGACGAGACCGATGCGGAGCGCCGTGATCGCGTTCGCGACGCCGAAGGGACCTCGCGGCGTGAAGCGACCGCGATGATTCGCCGCGAAGATCGCCAGCGAGACCGCGCCGCCCAGCGCGACGACGAGCGGCGCCGAGAGTGCGAGGGCGACGCCCGCGAGGACGAGCATCGCGAGAGAATGAACCAGAGTCCAGCGATCACGCACGCTCGCGGTCGTACAGCGAGCTCTCGGGAAAATCGCGTCGAATCGCGCCGCGCGGGCGCGTCAGGGCGCTTCAGGAGGCGTGGGCGCCGTCGGTTCCCGAGCGATCGCCGAGATCGCAGTCGAACAGCACGTCGCGCCCGAGCATGAAGCGGCGGCTCGAGAGGGCGAGCCGCTCGGCGATGCGGAGCCGTGCGTCGACGCGGATCGACGGCACGCCGGCACCGAGGATTTTCGGCGCGACCGTCACTTGCAGTCGATGAAGGAGGCGCGCTTCGAGGAACCGCGACACCGTGACGCCGCCGCCCTCGATGAAAATGCGCCGGAGGCCTTTCTCCGCGAGCCGGTCGATGACGTCTCCGAGCGGGAACCTGCCGTCGGGGACGTCGACGGAGAGCAACTCGACGTCCGAGGCGAGCGCCGAATGGCGACCCTGGTGCCTTTGTCCGACCACCACGATGGTCGGAGCTTGACGGTCCGAAAATACGAGCCGGTCGTGAGCGAGGCGACCGCGAGGATCGAGCACGACGCGCGCGCCGTGGCCGCCCGGAACGAGCCGGGTCGTGAGCTGCGGGTCGTCGACCTCGACGGTCGTGGCGCCGACGAGCACCGCGTCGAACAGCGCCCGCATG
This sequence comes from Polyangiaceae bacterium, assembly GCA_036271175.1. Lineage (GTDB taxonomy): Bacteria > Myxococcota_A > Polyangia > Polyangiales > Polyangiaceae > DASZVB01. The sequence goes on from DATBBD010000647.1 coordinate 4,197, forward strand.
CGATGCGTGTGCAGAATGTCTTCATCGCCGGTGATGAAGCGGGGCAACCCGGTGGGCGTCGCGATGCAGCCGTCGAGACTCTGCCCCAGGTGCGCGACGACGAGGTGGCTCGCCGCAGCGCCGATGCAGAGCGGCAGATACAAATCGAACAGCTCCGCCGCCGCCGGTCGCACGTCTCGCCGCGACTCCCAACAGCGCCCGTGCCCGGCGATCAAACCCGGCGCGGACCGAAGCGTGATCCACGCTTCGTCCGGGGACGCCACATGGGCCTGCCCGTCGCGCAGTGCGAGCGCCGTGCCGGCGGAAAATGGTGAGCCGCGATGGGCCTCGTCCGACAGCGCGAGCAAGAGATTCCAAGCGTCGCTTTCATCGAGCGCTGGGGTCGCACGCTGTAACGAACCGTCCATTCGAGTCACCCGAGTCTCCTCGAAACCAATGACGCGCGCTCGACTCGCCGGGTCTCGGGTGGTGAACCCGCGTCGCGGCGACAATAGTACGGACCCACGCCGAACGCGGTTACCAGATCGTTCTTTCGGTGAGCTGAGGTACCTTCACGCCGCGCGTTGGCCCCGGAAAACCCCGCAAGTTTCACGACGCGAACTATCGAGTTTTCATGATTGTGTCGCGAAAAAACCGTCTCCTCGGAGTGGCACGGAGCCCGTGGCTCGCCCTCGCGGCGCTTTGGCTCGTGTTCGAATTGCCGATGGCATTCGTTCCCGACGGGTTCTCGCTCGGTGCGATGCGGCCGACCGGCGAAGTGCTCGTGCTGATCACGGCGTATGCCTTGAGTCTCCGCATGGGCCTCGGCCGACCCGTGCGGTGGGTCCTCGCTGCGTTCATCGTGGCGTTGCTCGTCGTGCGCCTCGATCGCACGCTGTTTTTCGGCATCACGCGGTCCGAGCCGTTGCTCTACGACCAGATGTTCATGGTGCGGCACTTTCTGGTGCTGATCGGCGATCTCTGGAGTTTTTCATTCGCGCTCGTATTTCTCGGCGTGACCCTGGGGCTGGTCGCGCTCGGGTTTTTGGCGCGCACCTTGGTTCGTCGAACGGCGCCGCTGTTCGACGGTGAGCGGTTCAGGCGGACCGCGCGCGTCGGCGCGGTCGCCTGGGTCATCGTCCTCGTCGCCACCGTCGTTCCGTCGGACGGCAAACGCCCTTGGGTGCGCTGGATGACGCCGGAGATCGCGCGGAACCTGAGCGAATCGCGTCGGCTCTATCGATCGGTTCAACAGAGCCTCACCGCGTCGCCGTACGCCGCCTACGACGGCCTTCATTTGCGTCGCAAACCGGACGTCTTCGTCTTTTTCGTCGAGAGCTACGGCAAGGTCATGGCGGAGCAACCCGACATGCGACCGATCTGGGTCGACGAGCTCGAGGGTATGGAAAGCCGGCTCTCGAGCAGCGGTTGGAACATGGTGAGCGGTTACAGCACCGCGCCGGTCAGCGGCAGTCGTTCGTGGCTCGCCGTGGGTTCCATCTGGACGGGCACGACGCTGAAATACGAGGCGGTCTATCGGCAGTTCACCTTGGGAATGGACCATACGCCGACGCTCGTGAAATTTTTCCAGAACCAGGGCTACGACGCGGTCCACCTCGCGCCGTCGGATCGGCCGCGACCCGGCGTGACGGAAGAAAATACGTACGGCTATGACCAATACATCGGCTTCGAGCAGCTCGATTACCGCGGGCCCAAAATGGGCTGGGGCATCGTCCCCGACCAGTACGCGCTCGGCTACACCGAAGAGCACTTCCTGAGCCGCGCGCGTCACCCGCTCTTTTTCAATTTTCACATGGTCTCGTCGCACGCCACGTGGGCGACCATCCCCGAGTACGTGAAGGACTGGCATACCTTGAACGGGACGGGCCACGCGGTCGTCGACACGCTCAAAGAGAACGGCGCCAAGGAACGTCTCGAGCGGTACTCACACTTCGTCACGCGTTACCCGTACATGGGAACGCTCACCGCGACGTTGCGCGAAGCGTACGAGCGCAGCGTCTTTTACGACTTTCGCGTCATCGAAGACTTCTTGTCGCGCCGCGATGACAACGCGCTCGTCGTCGTGATGGGCGATCACCAGCCGCCGGTGGTGTCGCCGGAAATGGCGAACTTCGACGTGCCGGTCCACGTGTTCGCGCGGGACCCCAGGCTCCTCGAGGAGTTCAAAACCCGGGGGTTTTCGAACGGCTTGGTCCTCGGCGCCGATCAGCCGGCGGCCGTGCAACACGCGGGGCTGTTCTCGGTTTTCGTGCGCGCCCTCGCCGAATGTTGCGGCGATCCGGGAACGGCACCGCCTTATTTGCCGGTCGGCGTCGCGCTCGGCAGTTGACGGTCAGGGCGCCGTTTCTGCGCCGCAAGCGCTCGGCGCGTCGTTCGCGGCGCCGTAGCACTGCACGAAATCGTGGCAGTCGGTCTTCACGGCGCAACAATGCGTCGTCGTCGTATCGCCGCGACAGTCGTGCTGCTCGGAGTGACACCGCGCCATCACTTGGGCGGCCGACAACATCGGGTCCGCGTTGGGAACCGCGTACCAACATTGCGCGAGCCGCTTGCAAAACGTCTCACACGAAGGGTTCGGGGGTCCGTCTTCGTCGACGGACATTTTCACTTCGGTGCTCGACTTGTCATCGCCGCTGGTCGACACGCCGCGCACCTCGGAAGAATGGGTCTTTTCACAAGACGCCGCGAGGAGCGCGAGCGCTAAAAACCGAGCGACTTGGGAGGATCCGAGGAGCGAGACGCGGTACGTCATGAATATAGGGTGCCCGAGTTACGCGGCGCGTTCAGTGAACGGTCACCGGACCCCCGGTCCCGCTCCCGCGCGCTTGGTCCATTCGAGTGTTCCATGGGGACGAAAAGCGCAATAGCATCCGTCGATGCAGCTCATCGTTTCCTGGGTCACCCTTTCCGTGGGGCTCTGGATCACGTCATTGCTCGTGCCCGGCTTTCACGTGAAAGGCTTCGGCGGGGCGCTCATGGTGGGTGCCGTGTTCGGCATTCTGCACTGGGCAATCGGGTGGCTGATTTTCACGGTCATCGGTATCGGCACGCTGTTCATCGGATTCATCTTCGCGTTCATCACGTGGTGGATCGTGTCGGCGATCGTACTCAAGATGACCGACGCGCTGACCGACAGCCTGACCATCGCCAATTTTCGCACGGCGCTCATCGCATCGGCGGTCCTGAGCCTCCTCAGTGCCGTCAGTCGTTTCCTGGTCCGCTGAGCGCGTTCACTCGGACGAGAAACGACGCTCTCGCTTCTTTTGACCTTGTCGCTTCTTGTCGTCGAGCCGGCGCCGGCGCTGCGCCTTGGAAGGTTTCGTCGCGATGCGGCGACGAGGAGCCACGAGCGCGAGGGCGACGAGCTCGCGAATTTTATCCCGCGCATCGTCGAGGTTCTGCGGCTGTGATCGCGTGCGCTGGCTCGTCACCAAGAGCCGCCCCTCGTCGTCGAGGCGATCTTTCACGATGACGTCGAGCCGCCTTCGTTCCGCGAGCGTGAGCCCGGCGATCTCGTCGAGCACGACGCGGAGCTCGACCTTGGACGAGACCTTGTTGACGTTCTGGCCCCCCGGACCGCTCGCGCGCGCCGCATGGAACGCGAGGGCGCTCGCGGGAACCACGACGCGCGGCGACACGACGATGGCCTCCATGGTGCGAGGTTTCGTACCCGAGTTGGGCCAGCCCGGGAAGGCGGTTCATCATTCGTCGGTAGGACGCGCGACCATGGCAAACGGGAAAAGCCGCTGGCGTGCGACTCATCCGGTAGCGCTCGTGCTCGCGGCGATGTCGTCGTTCGCGTGTCACGACTCGAAGTCGCACGACGACGCGCCGCCCTCCGCGAGCACTCCGACGACGACGGCGTCCGCATCCGCGAGAGCGCTCGGAAACACCCAGGAAGCCGCTCGGGCCCAGCGAACCGCGACCTTGAAGCTGCAGGTGAACGACCCGAGCGCGTATTGTAAGAGCGACGACTGCAGCGGCACGCCGCCCGTCTCCATCCGCCGCGTCGATTCGACGGAGCCGCTCGCCCTGACGCCCGGGCGCTGCGCGACGTCCTGCGTCGATTGCCGCGAGCTCGTCTGTCCGAGCCGTCCCTGTTCGGCGATGGGCCTGCCGATGACGGACACCGAGTTCGTGTGGGACGGCACCTACTACGAAGCCTCGACGTGCGGCGCCGGCGTTCCTTGTGTCGCCGAGAGACGCGCGAACGACGGTCACTACGTCGCAGAATGGTGCGGCCTCCGCGGCACTCGCACCATCGACAGCATCGGTGCTCCGCAGTGTATCGAAGGCGGCGACCGGCGTTGCGTTTCGGTCGCCTTCGATTTTCCGGCATCGTCGCCGCGCACGACGTCGTTCTGAGTCGCAAAACGACGCGGAGGGCTGCCCGCATCGCGCCGGCTGAGGTAAAGGCAAAGCACGCGCTTCGAGAGCGCCTTCGCCGATGCGCTACTTTCTCGCCTTCTCTTACAACGTGCACGACTCGTCGGTGAGCATCGCCGACGAACGACGCGTGCGCCTCGTGCTGGAAGCCGAACGGTTTTTCGGCGAAAGAAAGAAGCGCTGCGATCGCGCGGAAATGGAAACGCTGATCGCCGTCGCGCTCGCGCATTGCCGGATCTCGATCGACGACGTCGACGGGGTCGCCTGCACGGCGTACCAGAACGAACACCTGCCCGAATCGCTCCGGAACGTAAAATGGGTCGCGGAAGCGCCGCTGACCGTCGCGGGAGCACATTTCGACGCGCTGGTGCTCAATCATCACCTGGCGCACGCGGCGATCGTCCACGCGTTTCCGGAAGCGACGGATGTCGTGATCGACGTGTGCGACGGCGGCGGTGACTTCGGCGACGCGCACCGGGTGTACCGCGCGAACAATCGCCGGCTCGAGCTCCTCGAGAACCGTCCGATCCACGACGCGTTTTCGTCGCGCTTCTACGACGTCGTGTCGCGCTATCTCTATCGACGGCTCATGAGCGAGGGCAAGCTGATGGCGCTCGCGTCGCTCGGCGCGCCGCAGCCGGCAATGGTCGCGTTCCTGCGGAGCCACCTCGGGACGTTTCACGACGGGCGTCCGGAAGATTCGCTCGCCCTCCTCGCGCGCTCGTTTCCGGTCGACGACTATAGGAAGAGCGAGGTCGCCTACGATCTCGCCGCGTCGGCGCAACGTCTCTTCGAGGAGCTCCGCGTGGAGAGCGTGCTCGCGCTCCCGGACGACGCTCCCCACGTGCTTCTTTCTGGCGGTGCGACCTTGAACATCGTCGCGAACACGCGGGTCCGGAGCTCATTGGGGCCGAAACGACGCGTCATCGTGCCGCCCTGTTGCGACGACACCGGACAATCCCTCGGCGCCCTCCTCTACTACTGCCACGAGCGGGTGGGCGTTCCGGTAAGGACGTCACTCCCGTTCCTCGGGTACGGCGACCGAATCGACGACGACGCATTCGACGCCTCGGACGTCACCGCCGAGCTCGTCGATTTCATGACGAAGGGCGGCATCGTGTTTTTGCATCGCGGTCAGAGCGAAATCGGCCCGCGTGCGCTCGGCCACCGCAGTATCCTCGCGATTCCGAGCCGTCGCAGCCTGGACGTCATCAATCACGTCATCAAGCGGCGCGAATTTTATCGTCCTCTCGCGCCGCTCGTCCCGCGCGAACACGTGTCGACGTGGTTCGATTGGGACGGCGAGTCGAAGTACATGCTGTACGCGGCGAAGGTCACGGAAAAGACGCGGCTCGCCGCGCCCGGCGTCTGCCACTACGACGATTCCGCTCGACTCCAGACGGTCGACGCCGCGGACGACCCATTCTTGCATGCGCTCCTCACTCGAATCGGAGAAGCGACCGGGTGCCCCCTCTTGATCAACACGTCGCTCAATCCTCCGGGCACGCCGATCCTCTCCACGTCGGACGCGACGCACCGGTTCGCCGCGGACAACGCCGCGCTCGGCGTGCGCGTCTTTCGCGACGGCAACCTCTGGGCCTGAGCGCGCCTCGCGACCGACGGAGGATGACTCGGTGACTCGCTCCGTCGTTTTCGTGCTCCCGGACGGCGCGGCGCTCCCGTCGGGCGGCAACATCTACAACGCCGAGCTCGCTCGCGCGGTGGCTCGGATCGCGGGTGCCAGTGCAACAGGCGCGACCGCTGCGATCGAACATGACGTCTGCGTCTCGACGCAAACGGTCCACGATTGGAAACTCCGAATCGCGGCGGGCGAACCCGGCACGTACCTGGTCGACACGCTGCTCCTCGGCGATGCCGGCGCGATTGAATCGCGTCACCCGGGACAACGCTTCGTTCTGGTCGTGCATCACTTGCCGAGCCTCGAGCCGGGCGCGATTTCCGCCGCGGCGCTCGACGACGAACGGCGCGCCCTCGGGCTCTTCGACGGCTTTCTCGCGACGAGCGCGTTCACGGCACAGCACCTCGTCGCGTCCGGCGTCGACGCGCGACGCATCGTGACGGTAGAACCGGCGAGCGAGATTGCTCTTCCGAGGACGTCTTTCGCCGCGGACCGACCGCCGACGCCGATGCCCTCCGTCACACCGGCAGCCGCCTGGCAGCTCGAGCCGCAGGTCGACGGCGCGCCGGACCTCGAACCGCACTTCGACGGCGCGCCGCTTCGCGCGGTCATGGTCGGCAATTTGATCCCGCGAAAGCGCGTCGCTGATTTTCTGGAAGCACTCGACGAACGCGCGGCCGTCGAGGACGCGTTCACGCTCGACGTCGTGGGTCGCTTGGACATCGACGCCGAGTACGCGCGCCGAGCCGTCGAAATTGGTCGTAAATCCGAGACATTACGCGAGAAGGTTCGCTTTTCCGGGGCGGTTTCATACGACGAAGTGAGCCGTGTGTATCGCGACGCGCGGGTGTTCGTCTCGGCGGCAGCGATGGAGACCTTCGGCATGGCATTGCAAGAGGCGCGCGCCTTCGGCCTGCCGATCCTCGCGTGCGACGCGGGCAACGTGCGCGCTCACGTCGAGCCCGGCGAAACCGGGATGCTCTTCGACGGCGTCGACACGCTCGCGGAGGGTTTTCTGGGGCTCGTACGCGACCCGGCGCTCGCGGCGGTGTGTCTCCGCCGCGCCCGGACGGCACGCGCGCCAAATCCCTATGGATGGCTCGACGCGGCGCGCCTCCTCATCGACGGCCTCGACGCGTTGTTCCCTTGAAAACGAGGAACCCCGTTCGCCGGCGGCCGACCCCATTTCCAGATTTATAGAAAATGAGGAATCGCGGGCCCTCCGCGCACGTCGGGTCTCGTAGGGGCAAAGCCGGATCGCTAGTCTAGAGGCCACGTGATGGGGTGATGCGCTCTACACCTTGATGTCTTCGCCGTTCGGGTTCTTGTAATGAACCGAGAGCAGATCGCGACGGCGATCGTTCCAGTTCTGAGTCGTGCCTTTGTAGCGATGACGGCGGAGGAGCTCGACGTCGACGTCCTGGACGACCAGGGTCTCGAGGTTCGGTTCGCAGGAGCCGGCGACGCCGTCTCGGGGAAAACCGACGTCGGTGGGCGTGAAGATCGCCGATTCCGCGTAATGAATGTCGGCGTTCTCGACGTCGGGGAGATTGCCGGTGCAGCCCGAGAGCGCGACGTACACGTGATTTTCGACGCAACGTGCGAGCGCGCAATGACGAACGCGCAGGTACGCTTGCCGCGTGTCGGTGTTGAACGGCACGAAGAGGATCTGCGCGCCCTTCTTCACGCAGATGCGCGCGAGCTCGGGGAACTCGATGTCGTAACAGATGTTGATCGCGATGCGGCCTCGATCGGTGTCGAACACTTCGATGCGATCGCCGCCTTCGACGCCCCAGGTGCTGCGCTCGTCCGGCGTGAGGTGGATTTTGTATTGTTTGCCGATCGTGCCGTTGCGGCGAAAGAGATACGCGACGTTGTAGAGGTGTCCGTTCTCGAGTGTGAACTGCGAGCCGCCGATGATGTTGACGTTGTGCTTGATGGCGAGCCGGGTCATCAAATCGAGGTACTTCGGGGTCAGCTCGGCGAGCTTTCGCGCCGCCCTGCCCGGCTCGCGCGCCTTGGTGATCGACAAGAGCTGCAAGGTGAACAGCTCCGGGAACATCACGAAATCGCTACGATAATCGCTCGCGACGTCGACGAAAAAGGCGACCTGTTGCGCGAACTCGTCGAACGACGCCACTTTCCGCATCTGGTATTGAACCGACGCGATGCGGATGTTTTGCACCGGGTCGATGCGCCGGCGCTCGTTCGGCTGATACGCGAGATTCACCCACTCCATGTGCGTGGCGAACCCCGCCGAGTCTTCGTCGGACGGCAGGTAATCGGGGATGAGGCGCTGCAAGGTGAAGTCGTTGGCGAGCTGCACGCTGAGCACCGGATCGTAAAACTCTTTCTTCACGACCTTCGCGACGTACTGGCGCACCGAGAGCTTCTTCGAGTGTTCGTGGTAGCCGGGGATGCGACCCCCGAGGATCATCCGGGTCAGGTTCATTTGGCGACAGAGCGCTTTCCGCGCGTCGTACATGCGGCGCGCGAAGTCCATGCCGCGGAATTTCGGGTGCACCATGATCTCGATGCCGTAGAGCGCGTCGCCGTTCGAGTCGTGGTTACGGATCGAACCGTTGTCGGCGATGAGCTTCCAGTCGTGCCAGTCGCTGTAGAGATCGAAATCGACGATCAGCGCCGACGACGACGCGACGACCTCGCCGTCGAGATCGATGCAGAGTTGGCCTTCCGGAAACGTCGTGATCTGATTTTCGTACTGCTCGCGCGTCCACGGCTCCATCTTCGGAAAGCAGATCGTCTGGAGCTCGACGATGCGGTCGAAATCGGCGTTCGCGAGACGCCGGAGACGGATCTTCTTTTCGAACTCGCGGAGACTGCTTTTCGCCATGTGCCGCCGAGCGTAGACCCGGCGGAGAGCTGGGTCGATCGCCCCGGCGATTTCTCAAGGCGACGCGGAGCGAGCGCCGCGAGCGACTGCTTTTTCCGGCAGCCGAGCGGCGAGGGCCTTGGCGTCGGCGTTCGCGGGATCGACCTCGAGCACCTCCAGAACCAGGTCTCTCGCCCGCGCGAAGAATCGACGCTGATTGTAGAGATCGGCGAGCGCCATCGTTTCCGCGATGAAGCCGGACATTTCGCCCTTCGCTTTGAGCACGCCGCGCAAACTGTCGAGAAGCTCCGAACAGACCGGGTCGGCGGCGATCGCGTCGCGAAGGACGTATTCCGCTTTCGCAAAGAGCCGGAGCTTGGCGAAGGTCTCGGCTTCTTCGAGGGCACGCTGCGCTTCCTTCGAAATCGTGGGCATGACCCAGACTTCGGAAAGGACCGAAATTTCCTCGAACGCCAAGTCCTCGAGCACCGACGTGTTGGAGCGCGTCTTGGCGAGGACTTCGCGAATGGCGGCGATGTCGGAGTCGGTGACGCTCACGAAGCTTTTAACCGAAAGCGACGGCGCGCTCGAACCCGAACCGGGGCGGCTCTTGTCGTTAGCGGGGGGCGCGAGCTCTTTCATGAGGTCGCGAAAAAGCTCGGTCTCGCCGTTTTCACGCGCGATGCGCGCCATCTCGGTGCGCACCTGCACGGCGCGCTGCTTCTGGTCCATCCGGTCGAAGGCCCGCGCGAGGAGCGCGAGCACGTCGAGATTTTCCGGATCGGCCGAGACGCAAATCTGAAGCTTTTCCACTGCACGGAGCGCGTCCGTCGGTTCGTCGTCGCGTTCGAGGTAGAGCTCGGCGGCCGCCAGCGCGTCTTCCGGCGCGTTCTTGAAGAACAGAATCCGCTCGAGCACGCGGAGCGCGTCGGCGCGTCGATCGAACTCCGCGAGCGACTTCGCCGCGGCACGGAACACCGGGATCGCCGCTTCGGTCCGCCCTAAGCGACAGAGCGTCTCCGCGAGCCGCGCGTGAAAGACCGGATTGTCCGGCTCGAGGGCGCGCATTTTTTCGAGCATTTCGACGGCGCCTTCGTCGCGGCCATTTTTCTCGAGGGCCGTCGCGACCTCGTCGTACGACGCGACGAGCGGGCGATGCTCGCCGAGCTCGGCGCGAATGCGCTGCACGCGTTCGTCGATCTCGGCGCGAGGCGCGCGCACTTTTTGACCGGAGCCCTCGAGAAATTCGAGCAAGCGCCGGAGGCGGAATAGCGCCGCGATCTTCCAGTTGCGCCGGATCAGCTCCGCGGCAATCGCGGCCTGGGTTTCGGCGGCCACGCCGATTCGTCCGAGCGCGATCTCCTGGTCTGCCTTTTTGTGCAGCGCAGGGAGGTCGGTCGGATCGAGCTTGAGGAGCTTTCCATATTCGCGAATGGCGTCCGTCGCGCGCCCGCGCTCCGCGTATCTCGCTGCAAGTCTGACAATCCTGCCTCGGTCGAAGATGGCGGCGTCCTCCGCAAAGGGACCGCGTCGAGCGGCCGTCGCGCGTGAGGGTTGCAGCTCGCGATCGGTCGCGCAAGCCTCGTCCTCGTCAGTTAGCGGTTTTTCGCAAACGGAGTGCGTTCGCGATGACCGACACGCTGCTCACGCTCATGGCGACCGCGGCGAGCATCGGGCTCAGCAGGAGCCCGAACAGCGGATAGAGAACGCCTGCCGCCACGGGTACACCGAGCGCGTTGTAGGCGAATGCAAAGACCAAATTTTGACGGATGTTCGACAGCGTCCGCTCGCTGAGCCTCCGTGCCCGCACGATCCCGGTGAGATCGCCCTTCACGAGCGTGACTCCAGCGGTTTGCATCGCGACGTCGGTGCCCGTCCCCATCGCGATGCCCACGTCGGCGCCCGCGAGGGCCGGCGAGTCGTTGATGCCGTCGCCCGCCATCGCGACCTTGCGCCCCTCGGCCTTGAGTCTTTGGACGAGATCGAGCTTTTCCGCAGGAAGGACCCCCGCGACCACCTCGTCGATCCCGAGCTCGCGCGCGACGGCGTCCGCCGTGACGCGATCGTCCCCTGTGGCCATCACGAGCCGGAGCCCCTCGGCGCGCAGCGCATGTACCGCGTTTTTTGCGGTGTTTCTCAGGGGATCCGCGACCACGACGAGCCCCGCTGCCCGCCCGTCGAGGGTGACGAACAGCGCCGTTTGTCCCTTCGCCTTCGCGGTATCGGCTTGCTCCGCGAGCGCGCCCGGGTCGGCGCCCGATTGTCGCAAGAAGGCTTCACTGCCGACGGTCACATCGACGCCGTCGACCGTGCCGCGAAGACCGAGCCCGGCAACCGCCTCGAAGTTCGTCGCGGGCCGAGCCCGGAGCCCGCGCGCGTCCGCGGCTTTACGGATCGCGTGGGCGAGCGGGTGCTCACTCGCTGCTTCGAGCGCGGTCACCGATTGGAGCACGCGGGTTTCGTCGAACCCAGGGGCGACCCCGATCGCCACGAGCTCCGGCTTCCCTTCGGTGAGCGTCCCGGTCTTGTCGAACACGACGGTGTCCACCGACGCCAGCGTCTCGAGCGCTTCCGCGTCGCGAAACAAGACACCTTGTCGTGCGCCCGCGCCGGTCGCGACGAGGATCGACATCGGCGTCGCGAGGCCGAGCGCGCACGGGCACGCGATGATCAAGACGGAAACGGCCGTGACGACACCGTGCGCCATGCGCGGCTCGGGACCGAACAGCGACCAAGCGACGAACGACAGCGCCGCGACGGCGAGCACCGCCGGGACGAAAAATGTCGCGGCTCGGTCGGCCAATCGTTGAATCGGCGCGCGCGTGCGCTGCACCTCGGCGACTCGCTGGACGATGCGAAACAACAGGGTTTCCGCGCCGACCTTCTCCGCCCGAATCACGAAGCTTCCCGTGCCGTTGACGGTCCCCTGCACCACCGGATCGCCAGCGTGTTTTTCGACCGGGGTAGCCTCGCCGCTGAGCATCGATTCGTCGACCGCGCCGTGTCCTTCGACGACCGCGCCATCGACCGGCACTTTCTCGCCGGCGCGGATCCGCAACAGATCGCCGACTTGGACCTCCGCGAGCGCGACGTCCTCGTCGTTTTCCCCCACGCGAACCCGACGTGCGTGCGTCGGGACGAGCCCAATGAGCTCGCGGAGCGCCGCGGTCGTGCTGCCGCGCGCGCGGAGCTCGAGCACTTGCCCGAGCAAGACCAGCGCGACGATGACGCCCGCCGCTTCGAAGTAGACCGCGACGTGACCGCTCGCGTCGCGAAACGCCGGCGGGAACGCACCGGGGAAGAACGTCGCGACCACGCTGAACCCGTACGCGACCCCGACCCCGAGCCCGATCAGGGTGAACATGTTCGGGCTCCGATTTTTCACCGAAGCGAGTCCGCGAGCGAGCAGCGGCGAGCCCGCCCACAAACACAGCGGCGTCGCCAGCGCGAGCTCGACGAGGTTTCGGAGTGACGGCGAAAGCCAATGCGCCACGGGATCGCCCGGCAAGAGATCGCTCATGCCGATGGCGAAGAGCGGAACCGCGAGTGCCGCACCCACGACGAAGCGCCGGGTCATGCTCCGGAGCTCCGGATTACCGTCGTCGACGGGCAACCCCTCGGGTTCGAGCGCCATCCCGCATTTCGGACACGCCCCTGGTCCCCGTTGTTTCACCTCCGGATGCATGGGGCACGTGTATTGGACAATCTCCGTCGCCGTGGGGACGCGCGCCGTCTTCGCGTGCACGCCGTGCGCGCCGTGCGTGGCCGCGTGAGCGCCGTGCGCCGCGGTCGGCAGAGCAGCCGCCGCTTGCTTCGCCAGGTACTGCTCGGGTGAAGCGGCGAAGCGCTTGCGACACCCGTCGCAACAGAAGACGTACGTCACTCCCGCGTGCTCGAACCGATGCGGTCCGTCGATTGGCACGGACATGCCGCACACTGGGTCGGTGCCGACGGGTTTCGGCGAAACGGCATCGACGACGGAGAGACGAAGGGGGCCCTCTTGGGTCATCGCCTGAGCGAATCTAAGTCCACTCCCGCTCAGCGCCACATCGGCAGGAACAATCGCGCTTCGTACGCGGGGATCGTCAGCGGAAGCTGTCCCCAGATCGGCGCATAGAACGCCGAGACGACCATCACCGCCGAAACGACCGCGACCGCGGCGCTCGGATTCCGGCGATACAGGCGCGCGGCTGCCCCGCCGAGGAAGATGAGCAAGAACGCATACGACGGGAGGTAATGATAAATGTACGAATCGCGGTGCCCGATGATCCACGGAAGCAGCATCGCCAGGGTGAACCCGAAGAGCGCCGCCGTCGCGGTTTCGTCCCGAGTCAGCGCGTCCAGGCGCCCACGGTGCTGCACCACATTGAGCACCGCGCGAACGGTCACGACGGCCTCGACGACCAGCGCGACCGCGGCCGCCCACCACAGCAATAAATTACCGAGGGTCGACATCACGCGCACCTGATCGAGGCCGAAGTGGTCGAACCGGAGCACGATGGGACGCACCGGCAAAAACCACGTGTACCAGTGCGACGTGAGCGGATGCTTGAACTCGGTAAGCGCCGCGTGATGTTTGACGATGGCGATGGAGCCTCGGAGAACGGCGGCGAGATCGTGCGGCTCCCGAGCCAAATAGAGGCCCAGTGAGAACTGCGCAGCGAACGTCACGAACGCGATGCCGAGCAACGGCAGCCGCCACAGCGGGCGAGGCCGCGCGAGGCAAATCGCGATCAGCGGAAACCCGATCGCGAACCCGCTGAGCTTCACGCCGGCGGCGCAGCCGATCACCGCGGCGGAGAGCGCGGTCCGCCACATCGCTCGAGACGAGAGGGCGAGCCACGCCGCGAGGAGGATCAACGTCGTGAGCACGCCGTCGAGCAGAGCCGTGCGCGAGTACGAGATCAGGAAGCCGTCGCACGCCGCGAACGCCGCGGCGATCCAGCCCGCTTTGCGATCGCCGAACAAGGTCGTCGCTATGCCTCCCGCGAGAAGGATGGCGACCAACCCAAAAAAAAGCGAAGAGAGCCGATACCCGACGCTCGTGTCGCCCACCGCGAGCATTCCTATTTCGATGAGCAACTTCCCGAGCGGCGGATGGTCGTTCCAATCGTGCTGGTGCGCGATGTAGTTCCGCGCGTTGAGCACGAAGTGATGCTCGTCCCAGGTGAGCGCATCCGGAAAACCGAGGTCCTGGACACGTAGCACTACGCCGAACACCACGAGAGCGAGACACAGCACCGCGAGCGGGCCGTCGTCCTCGAAGGCAGCCAAGAGACGACCGACGGCGTCGCTCTTCGTCGCGCGACCGCGCGAAGGCGTTTCTGCGATGGCACCGTCGCTCGGCATGCGGCGCGAGCCTACAGCGCTCGCTCGCGACGTTGGGGCGGAAACGACGGGTCTTCGCGCTCGAATCGCGGCGAGGTTTGGGGTGGACCTCCGGAGTGGGTTCGAGCTATCGAACGGGCGTGTCGCGAAGGCAGGAGTGGACGATCGTCGCGATAGCCGCCGTCGCTTCGGCCGCGCTGTTCGCCGTGCGGGGTCACGCCGCCGGCGCAGGCGATGTGGTGGACGCGCCGCTCACGCTCATTCCTTCGGACCGCGATCAGCTCGCGTGCGCGATCGACCACCCGGTGGGTGCTTTCCGCTGTGCGTTTCTCGCCTCGGGCGCGCCCGCCGAACCTGCCGTCGCGAAAGAGGGCTTGCTCGCGCCGTACATGACCACCGAGCGCGTGATGTACCTGATCCCCGGGCTCTTCGAGCAGCCGGCATTCTCCAATTACTTCTCGCTCCATCATGGGGACGGCCGCTTCACGATGGACTGCAAGCTGCGACTCGTGAGCTTCGAAGCCAATTATCGCGTTCGGTTCCGGCCCTCCGACGATTGGGGAAACGGAGCCGCGGCGTGGGTCGCTGCTCCGGTCAGTTGCAAAGCGCGTTGAGGCGCGAGGCGAGCGCGCCGCACTACTCCGCGTGCGCGGCGACGTCACGAGCTCGCCATTCCACGACGTCGTCGACTACGAGGTGTCCCCCGCCGCCGTCGCTTTCGTCACCGACGACGACCCGCGCGCGAAGGCCGTGAAATGGGCTGATGTCCCACACCCGCCGGTCGAGCCATTCGCTCCCGCACCCGGTCGCTGCGCGAACCGGAACACCTTCCACCTCGAGCGAGACGCGGAGCCTCGCCGGGTCGTAGCCGCCGCCGATGAGAAACGTCAGCACGTCGCCTCGAACGACGAACTCGGGCGACGTGAGCTCCCCTTTGGTCGAATCGCCGCCGTCCCTCGTGAACGTGTTCAAGAAGAGCCCGTGCTGTCCGAACGGCGCGCTCTGCTCGGGAAGGACCGGCGTGGATCCGAACCGATCGCCGTCTCCCGCCGACGACCAACGCGGCTCGTTCCAGTCGAACCCGAAGGAGCGCACGCGCTGCCAACCGCGTTGCTCGAGGTCGTCCGTTTCGAGCAACAACGATTGCACGGCCTCGAGACTCGGGTCGGCGACGACCGCGGCGTTCGCCAGGGCGGCCTTGCGCACCGCATCGTCGTTTCGCGAAAAATAATACGCCTTCGCGAACCAGAGATCGCACGCCATGCGATCGGGTCCGGCGCTTCCGAGTCGCGGGAGGGTCTGGTCGAGATGCGCGCGAAAGTCCGTGAGTCCCGTTCCATGAGCGAGCGCGACGACGAGATCCGGCTCGTAGCGAGTTAGATGGAACGTGAACCCGCCGACTCCGACCGACGTGAGCGCGTCGTACTCGGGTGGATAGAGGCTCGCCTCCGAAAGATCTACGTCGGCGTCGAGGATCTGTCCGAGCGACGCGACCTTCTCGTGGCCGGGCCGTCCGCGCGTCGTGATCGGCTGATGCGCGACCGCCCGGTTCGTGAGCCCACGAAGATCGAACAGGGGGAGGCGGCTGTAATATCCGACCATCCCGATGCTGAAGGTCGCCACGCGCGGCATGAGGCTCCGTGCGCGAAATTCGCGATATAGAGCGTGCCCCATGTCGTAGCCGGCGGCGCCGACGCGCATCGTCCCGAAATCGGTCACGGCGGTGAACGTGCGCTCGTCGGCGATGCCGTGAAATAGCTCGGCGGGTTCCACGATTTGCAGGGGTAAGATCGACGCAGCGCCGAGCCACGCGAACGCGTCTCCGACGGGTAGCGGCGTCGATACGACGAGGCTTCGCAAGCCGGCGTCCGCGGCCAAGAACACGAAGGGGAGCACCGGCACGAACAGCCTGCCGAGCATGAAATCGCCGCCGATCTTCGCGACGTAGATCACGAACACGGGAACGCCGATGAGCACGAATCGCGACAAGAGCGTGCGCCGCAGTCGATGAAGACCGATCGCCGCCAGCGGCAGAACCGCCCAGACGCCGCTCCCGACGAACGTCACGAAGGCGTAGACGACCCCTTGTTCGAAGTACGTCTTGTCCCCCGACTTCGCGTAGTACGTGTTCGGCATGAAATCGCCGTAGTACGACCACCGGATCAAGAAATACGGGACGAAGATCGCGACGAAGGGCAAGAGATAGCGCGGGAGATCGCGACGGCACTCTCTGTCGAGTAAGAGCGCGGCGGCGAGCGCGGCATAAAAAATCCCGTGGTCGGGGTGCGCGAGCGTCGCGAGAATTCCGGCGAGCCCGGCAACGAGCGGGCGGCGCGCCGAGGCGCGTTCGACCGACACGACGGTGAGCGCCGTGGCAAACACCGTTTCTAGCGCGGACGTCGCGAACGACGCGATCGCGTAGCTGAACCCCGCGAGCACCGGCGCGAGCCCAACGACGAGACCCGATCTCGGCACGAGCCGTTCGCCCCACCGCGCGAGCACGACGAGTAGCGCCGCGAAACTCGCCATGCTGAGCACGATGCCCGCTTGACCGGGGTCGAACCCGAGACGGATCGCGCCCGCCATGAGCACGGTCCATAGAAAGTCGGTGTAGCCCTCGACGCGTTCCCCCGGGTTGAACACGAGGCCGTTCCCGTGCACGAGGTTTTGGGCGTAGCGAAACGAGATGTACGCGTCATCGGAAGCCCAGATGAGCTTCCACGCGAAGCAGCACGCCGCCACTACGACCACCGCGGTGGCCACGACGGTGAGCTTCGGATGCGCGACCACGCGACGGCGCGTCCACGGCAAGGTCAGGACGACGAGAGGAATCGCGATGAGCGCCCAGAGCGGTCGCGCCCCGGCGAGAGCGTGCGTGTATCGCTCGAGGATTTCTCCGAATGCAGAGACGACCGACGGGAAGACCGTTGCGAATTCCAAGGCACAACTCGAAAAGAGAGGCGTATTCCCCTCTCTTTACAGCAAAGACCACGCCATTGATCGCCGCGTCGTTTCGCACGGATTTGCGACATCGCTGGCTCAAGTTGAGCCACGCCTCGACGACTCGCGCGGCGTCGTGCGCGTGACGTGTGGCCCAACCCGGCGCCCGAACGACGCTGCCAACGTCGTTTTTGCCGTGTACACTCGCGCCGGTTCAATGGCTTGTCCGTGGGGCACGGGCCGTGCAAAGCGCGGCGCGGCATGATCGTCGAAGCAGGCGCGTCTCGCGTCGCGAGTGTTTCGTCGTCGAAGGCAACTCGAGAAAACGTCGAGCGATTGGCGTCGCGCACGCTTTCTTTCGCCAGCGCCGCGACGGCAATTTTCCTGATCGGCTGCTTTGCATGGGTGGCGTTCGGACGCGCCCGCTATCCGTTCGACCTCGAGTGGATGGAAGGCGGCCTGGTCG
>DATBBD010000648.1:0-9806 GCA_036271175.1 Polyangiaceae bacterium
GGGCGTTCAAAGGCCAAGAGCAAGCCACAAGACGCGAGCAATGGTCCCGAGATCTTCCATATCAGATTCACCGCTGTGCACTCCTTTAGTTTGCAACGTCCCTGCCGGGCCCCTACAGGGCGCTCGACATCATTCGTCCCATCGGGCAGTAGAATCGGGTTGAAGCGCGACCGGAGCCCCGAATGGCGCGCCGACGGCTTTCGTCGCCGTCTCTGCGGCGGCAATGAATTGCGACGGCGTCATTGCCGAGGCCACCTCGGGATCAGCTTCGGCGGCGGTCCGATCGAAGACCTGTGGACCCAAGGATCCGGTCGGTGACGAAACAAGCGTCGTGTTTCCGAAGCGAATGCCCCCAACGTCCATCTGTAGTACAAGATGCCCGTCCGGCCCGATTACAACGCTCTTAGACGAGAGGTTCTCGATGCGGAACGCTAGGCGAGCCCAAATAGCCGTAAATACGGTGGCTCGGGTGGAGAAGAACAGGATGTATCGCGAACCTGCCGAAAATTGGGGGAGCTCTGACACGCCTACGTAGCTTCCGTCCGGAAGCTGGCCACCGAGCTGGGAGAACGACGAGCCTGGTAGCGGCGCACCTGCGTGCACAACAACATTCGAAAGAGCGATAACTCCTCGCGGTCCGAGCCTTTGATCGTATGTATTGGAAATGTTCGCGACGTCCGCTTCGATAATAGCGGCGACGCCAGCTAGAGGATGCGGGGGCAAAGGCGCATTCGTAGTGGCCCCTGCAGACGATGAGTTACTTGGCACAAGAGGTCCCGGACCGGTATCGCTTTGGGCGGAGCTCGCGTTCGGAAGAAACGCAGAAATGGCCATGGTCGCCGTGAATGAAGCGACAACCAGCGGCACAACCAGCCTTCGCCGGCGTCTCGGGGCCGAATTGACGTGCTGACAAGCGGCCCGTGGGCATGGTCGACGATGAAAGAGTTTTCGTCGACAGCTTCAAGCGCGCATTGCGGCGCCTTGAACCAAGTTGGCTCCTCGATGTCGCTTCGAGCGCCGAAGCAGGATTGTGGGAGGCATCGAAATGCGACTACGACGTCATCCTGTTGGACTGGAATCTCTCCAGTGAGCTGACCGGTCTCGATGTTTGCAAGCGGCTGCGCGAGCGGGGATGCCAGTGCGCAATTCTTCTGCTGACAGCGCATGGCGACGTCCAGGATCGGATCGCCAGCATTCGAGCAGGCGCCGACGACCACATCGTCAAGCTCAGCTCGCTAAACGAGGTTCACGCGCGCATCAAGGTCGTCGCGGCGCGCAAGTCAGCGCGCGACGCTTCGGACGGTGCGGGCGCTGGCTCTGCATTGCTCCGCCTCGGTCCGCTGCAGATCAACTTGCTCGAGCATCGGTTCTCCGTTTCTGGCAAGTGTGTGGACCTTTCGCGACATCAGTGGTGTCTCATGTTGCGATTGTTGCGCTCGGGGGGTCATCCTGTCTCCGCGGAAACGCTAGCGCGCTTCGCCGGAATCGAGCCAGGTGCTGGCCACAAGAACTTGGCGAACGAGATTCGCAGGCTGAGAGCACGGCTGGACGACCACGAACCGGGTGTCGGATCGTGCTTGGTCGGCTACCGCGGTCACGGGTACTTTTTTCGCGAGCCGAGCCGAGCCGAGCCGAGCCGAGCCGAGCCGAGCCGAGCCGAGCCGAGCCGAGCCGAGCCGAGCCGGGCCGACAAGCAAACAAGCACGCAAGCACGCAGAAGTCGCGCAAGGGTCTTCCTCAAAAATGAGGGGCGACATCGATCCTGCAGCTCGTTACCGTATTCACAGTAACTCTCGCGGGAGCAGCCAGTGATGTCAGAAGATCGGGTTTACAAGGAAGTTTACGCCGACGATGCATCCATCAAGCGTCTAAGGAATCGCACGACCTACCCTCCTTCGTGCAGGGTACCACTTCCACGCCTCCGCCACGAGATCGCTAGTATTCCCGGAACGAACGCCGCGTCCCGGTTCAGTCTTCCCCGCGACGCCCGCAGGCCTGCGAACCGGCAGCAACGCGCTATCACGGGGAGCGCTGCCGAGGACGACGCCGGGGGCCGAGCCGCCCGCGCGCAGGCGAGCGAACGTGAGCCGACGCCGGGAGGCGGGGGCATCCCTCCTACAAAATCGTGCACTCCCGACGCACCCCGCAACCCGCCGTTCACCGTCCGAGCACGTGCTTGGCGATGACCATGCGCTGGACCTGGCTCGTCCCTTCGCCGATCTCGCAAAGCTTCACGTCGCGGAGATGCCGCTCGACGGCGAATTCGCGGGTGTAACCGTAGCCGCCGTGGATCTGGAGCGCGGCATTGCACGCGCGCGTCGCCGCTTCGCTCGCGAAGAGCTTCGCCATGGACGCCTCGCGCGAATACGTCGCTCCCGAGTCGGCGAGCACGGCCGCGCGGTAGACGAGCGTCGCCGCCACGTCGAGCTCGACGCGCGACGCCGCGAGGAGACTTCGAACGGCGTCGAAGTGCGCAATGCTCTTCCCGAACGCTTCACGCTCTTTCGCGTACTTCACCGCGAGCGCGAGCGCGCCGCGTCCGAGGCCGAGCGCCATCGCGGAAATGGACACCCTGCCGCGGTCGAGGATGCGCATCGTGTCGTAAAAGCCGCGATCGACCTCGCCGATCCGGTTCTCGTCGGACACGTGCACGTCGACGAGCGAGACTTCGGCGGTGTCGCTCGAACGGCATCCGTATTTTTTCAAGTCGCGGCTCGCCGAAAAACCCGGGGTGCCGCGTTCCACGACGAAGGCCGTGATGCCTCGCTGAGCCGGGACGTCTTTGTTGGTGCGCGCGAGCACGACGCAGAAACCGCCGACCGAACCCTGAGTGACGAACATCTTCGTGCCGTCCAGGACCCAGCCCGCGCCGTCACGAATGGCTGTGGTCTTCACGGCGGCGCTGTCCGATCCGGAGCCGGGCTCGGTGAGCGCCCAGGCCGCGAGCCATTCACCGCAGGCCGCCTTCGGCAGATAACGGCGCTTCTGCGCTTCCGAGCCGAACGTCAAGATGTGGCTCGTGCCGAGCCCGTTGTGACTGGCGACGGTGAGCGCGAGCGATCCATCGACGCGCCCGCACTCTTCGACGACCAGGGCGTACGCGAGCGTGTCCATCCCGGCGCCGCCGAATTCTTCCGGAATGCGGATGCCGAGGAGTCCCAGCTCGGACAGCCGCGGCACGAGCTCGTGCGGAAAGCGCTCGCTCTCGTCCCACTCTTTCGCGCGGGGCTGGACTTCCCGCTCCAGGAACTCCCGCACGCTCACGCGAAGGAGCTCGTGGGACTCGGGGAGAGCGAAGTCCATCGTCGAAGCTTGGCGGCCTCCGCCGCTTCGGTCAACCGCCCGACACGAGGCTCTTCAAGAGCGTCAGTTTCTCGTCCTTGGTCAGCTTCGCGCGCTCTTCGTCGTCTTTCAAGCGACCGGCGCCGAGCGCGAACTCGTCGTCGCCGACCCCGACGACCTTCTTGCCGTTCCGGCCGACGACGAACGACGTGCGCGGCGACGAATCGTCGCGCTGCGTGTCGAACGCGAGCGCCGGGAACATCACGTCTTTGATCGTCGAGGCGCGATCCACCTTCTTCAGCGTCTCCAGCACGTCCTTGGCGGCGTCCTCGTCGGAGCGCAGCAGGATGAACACGCGGTAGCGTTTCGCGCCGTCCTCGTAAAACCCGATGGCGCCTCCGCCGAGCCCGGAGATGCCGAGGATGTCGCCGACGACGTAGGTGACGCCCATCCGGAGACGATGTTCGGCGGGCAAGCTTGCGACGGCGGGCGGCAGCGAGGTGTCACCGGGAATTTTGTCGCCGAGCGCTTTCGCGATTCCGGGAAGGATGCGTTTGCCGCTCGCGCGCATCTGGTCGGGCGACTCGAGCTCGTTCGTGTACGAGAGCTCCGCGAGGTATTCGCCGCGCCACACGTACGCGATGCCGCTGCCGAGCGCGGCCGATGCTCCCGCGTCGAGTTCGGTCAAGATGATGTGCGCCGGGTCCGCGTCGGCCACGACGCGCTTGGTGAAAAACCCGAAGGCGCCTTCCTTCGTCGTGAAGCGCGACAACGTGATCGCGACGGAGCCCGGCGAACCGAGGCCGTCGACGTATCGCAAGGTGACGACGCGACGAAGACCGAAGCTCTTGTAGACCTCACATTCGCCGTCGAGCTGCTGGATGCACACGTCGTCGAGCGTATTTTTCGCGTCTTCACCGTAGGCTCGAGTGTCGCCGTTGGGGTCGACGCAGTAGTCACCGACGACGCGGGGGAAAAAGCCGGCCGAGACCGGATCGCCGGGCGTGCCACCGCCACTCGCGCAAACGCCGGGCTTGCTCGCGCTCGCCGAAGGCGGTGGCGCCGCTCCTTCGGCGTCGTCCGGCGGATGATGCTTGCACCCGACGAGCAGGAGACCGCCAAGCAACGCACCGGCCAGTGCACGGGCGACGGTGCGGCCTCGGAGGATGTTCCCCGAGCGTGTCGCGTCGGATTCGGTGGCTGGGTCGAACGGGGTCATTCGCTCGTCGGATAGACCGCTTGCCGACCGGGTTGCAACTCGTTGTCGCCTATTGAAGGGCCGGGTGTGTGCTCACCGAGTGCGACTTCTGCCCCCCTCGGAGCGGCTATGCAACGATTTCAGAGTCTCGCAAACCTTGCCGCCTCGACGGACCCCGGGCATATCGGAATCACTAGGGAAAAATGAAACCGAGACTCCGCAAAAGACGGCATAGGCCTTGCTCTAGCGTGCCTCACCTCGTGAACCTTTCGCCGACCCGTTCCGACAAGACGAGCCCAGCGAGCGCCTTCGTACTCGGCGGTCGTTCGTCGGCGCGCGGCGAGCGCGGCTTCACGCTCATCGAGCTCATCGTCGTCGTCATCATCATCGGCATCTTCGCCGGGCTGGCGTTGCCGGCCGTGACTCATCAGCTGCGCGATCGACGCGTCCACGAAACGGCAGAGCGCATCGCGATGCTCTACCAGCAAGCGCGCATGCACGCGATGGGTCAGGGCGGCGCGGTGCTCGTCCGTTATTCGCAAGGCTCGAGCGGTCAAGGTCGCTTCGACGTGCGAGAGGCGCTCGTCGGTTCGCTCGACACGAACCAAGCCTGCGCGAACATGCCGTCGACGAGCTGCACCGCGACCGAATGGAACAACGCCGCGCAAGGCCAGTTCCGGATCATGGACACGCTCGATCTCGGCACCGAGTACGGGCTCGACAATGTCTTCGCGGTCGTCGTGCCGGAATCGTCGGGCGCGACCGGCAGCGACATGGACGTCTGTTTCACGCCGCTCGGTCGCTCGTACAAGCGATACGCGACGAGCTCGGACAACATTCTCACGCCGCTCACCGGCGTTCCGCAGGTGAACGTGTACCGCGCGCCGGGAGGCGTTCCGCAAGGGCTCACGCGCACCGTCCTCGTCCTGCCGACGGGCATCGCGAGGCTCCAGCTATGATCGCGAAACGCCGAGCGCACGGTTACACCATCGTCGAGCTGCTCATGTCGCTCTCGGTGCTCGCCATCGGGACGGCAGGCGTCATCGCGATGCAAAAGGTGGCGATCGAATCGAACCGGTACGCGAAAAATCTTTCCGTCGCGACCCGCGTCGGCGAAGCGTGGGCCGACGAGCTCACCGCCGACGCTCAGCTCTGGACGTACAAGGCCGGCGTGCCGACGACGTTGAACAACACGGACTGGCTGAACAACGTGACGAACCTATCATGGTTTCGTCCGGCTTTTTCGGCGCGCCGTCAGTTCGGGCCGGCGTTTAGCCCGCTCGGCGTCCCGCTCGATCCGACGACGCAGGCGCCGCTCGCGCACTTCTGCGTCGACCTTCGACTCGCCATCCTGCGCCCCGAGCTCGCGTCGCTGCCCTCCGTTCCGACGTCGGGCGACGGCGTCATCCGCGCGCAGATCCGCGTCTTCTGGCCGCGCGACGACGTCACGATTCCGCCGTCCAGCGCCTCGACGGCCAACGTCTGCGACGCTGCAAACGGGCCCGGCGTGAACGATCAGAACATTTCCGCGTATCACGTCATCTATCTCACGACGACGGTGCGCCAGCCGCCGCAGGGGAGAGCCTCGTGATGCGCGCGTGGTTCCGTGATCTGCGGCGCGCCGCAGGTCGGCTGACCGCGGGCTTCACCTTGGTCGAGCTCATGGTGGCGATCACCGGTGGGCTCTTCGTGACCATCGCGGTGTTCATGCTCGCGAAGCAGGCGACCGCCGTGTACACGGCCGAGGCGCGCATGGGGAACGCGACCATCGGCTCGGTGGCGGGCTTCGAGCGGCTGCGTCTCGACATCGAGCGCGCCGGGTTCCTCGTCACGCCGAACATTCAGAGGGACCCGAATCGCTGCGGTGACCCGGTCGGCAACGCGCCGGCCTGGCCGACTTACCTCCAGCGGCTTCAGGCGGTCTTCATCTTTCAACCCGCGGTGGCGCCCACGTCGGTGCTCACCGGTAACCACATCATCCCGAACGAGATCACGCTCGCCGGGAGCTACGCCTCGAGCGATCAGTTCCCGACCGGGCCGGTTTTCGACACCAGCCCGGTAACGATCCAGCTGCAGACGGCGAGCCCGCCGATGGCCCGCCTCGGATACGCGACGGCGGGGAGCCCGTCGGCGCAGGCCGCGCTCCTCAGCACCGTGTTCGGCGCGAGCCGAATCCTCCGCATCGTGGATACCGCCGGCAAAGAGCAATACGGCAAGATCCAGTCGGTGACCGGCGGAGATACGCCGTCGATCACACTCACGATCGACGGCAAGCCGCCGTTCATTTTCCGGTCGTCCGCAACCGGCGTTTCCTTTAAGTGCGGCGTCCCCGGAACCGGCGAGCGATCGCTCGTGAACGTCGTGAACCTCATCAAATATTCGGTGAAAGACATGACCACGAACGCGGCCTATGCGCCGTTGTTCGCGAGCCCGGTCGTGGGGTCGCAAGCGACAGGCGCGACGACCGACGTGGGCCGCACGGAGCTCGTGCGCGGCGAGCTCGACGCCGATGGAAACGTCATCCAAGGCAGCGAAGAAATCGTCTCCGAGTTCGCGGTCGACCTCGCTTTCGGCATCTCGTACGCGACGATTCGCGCCGGTGACGGCGGACAGGTCGATTCGCTCGGGACGATCGGTCCGAACAGCGCCGCGGTGTCGGCGTGGGCCGGCGCCCCGCCGTGGCCGGCCGGTCAAGGGCCGCAGCTCCTCCGGGTCGTCCGGGCGCGTCTTTCGATCCGCTCGCGCGCGGCGGATCGTCTCTCGAACATTCCGACGATCGGCGACGGCGGTCTCCCGATTGCTTCGGGCCTTTACCGCATCGGGCTCGGCGCGAACGGCGCAGCGCCCTTCGCACGCGTTCGCACGGTCCAGGCCGACATCATGTTGCGGAACCTGTCGGGGGTGACGTGGCTCTGAGCGTCGATCGCACCGGCTTCGTCGGAGACCGCGGCCCGAGCCGTCGCGCGAACGAGCGCGGCATGGCGCTCTTCGTGGTCGTCCTGGTCGTCACGTTGCTCGCCGCCATCGGCATCTTCGCGGTGCGCGTGACGAGCCTCGTCGAGGTCGCGTCCGGCTACAGCCGCCGCGCGGCGAGCGCCTTTTACCTCGGCGAATACGCGATGAACGTCGTGGCCGCCGATATGTCCGGCAAGGAAGCCGAATACCTGCAGCTCGCCACCGTGAGCGGCAACACCTGTCGCGCCACGAGGAACCTTCCTGTCGGCTCGAACTCCACGTGCCGCGCGCTCGACTACGCACAAGTGAAGACGCTGATCCTCGCGACGGCGCCCTCGAACGTCGCGAGCGACTCGCAAGGCTTGCTCGGTGAGCTCGTCCGGCCCGACAACCCCGCCGGCTCGACCCTCGACGGGAACTTCCGCGTCGAAATGACGGACGTCGGTCCCGCCCCGACGCCGGTCGCCGGCATGGCTCAATCGGGCGCCGTCACCGCGAGCATGTGGCAAACGGCGTTCACGGTGACCGCGCGCGTGCTGCCGGTCACGGCCGGTGGCCAGTGCGACACGGACGCGACGCGCTCGTCCGAGATGCAGTCCCTTCGCGGCTACATCCAGTTCGCGACGATTGGTCCGACGCCGCCTCCAGGATCCAGCCCATGAGAACGCCCTTCCCCACCCTCTTCCGAATCACCGCCGCGCTCGCTCCGCTGTCGCTCCTTGCGTTGCCAGCCGCGGCGCAAAACGACATCAACCCGAAGTCGCCGAACGTCCTTCTCCTCGTCGACACGTCGGGCTCGATGGAGCTCACGTCGACCGGCCTGGGCTGCCCGAACAACCAGCCGTGCTACCCGACCTGCACCCCGAATTCGCCGAACACCGGCACGAACGATCAGAATACGAAGAGCCGCTGGACGAACCTCGTCGAGGTGCTCACCGGCACCGTCGGAAGCTACAGCTGTTTCGCGGAGCCGCGTACCGGTCCCGCGTTCACCGGCGAGTACGACCTCGGCACGACCTTGCCTGCGGATCTCGGGTACGAAGACCCGTTTCATCGCATCTTGTCGAACCGATGCACGCCGGGACCCGGCGCGTTGCCGCCGCTCACCAACCCGTACAATTACCCGACCGGCGCCGTCACCTATCGGCCCTACGACCCGGGCTCGAATTCGGTGATCTTGAACCCCGGTTCGCCGTGCACGTTCACGCAATCTCGCGACGGTCTGCTCGACGCCTACGACGGGCTCATTCGATTCGGGTTGATGACGTTCGACACGCATCCCGATCCCGGTACCGGCGTCGATACGAGCGGCACTGCCAACTACGCCGATGGCGTGAAGGGCACGTGGAGTTACTTCCTGAGCAGCACCGCCGGCGTCGGGAGCTGCCCCAACCGCGGCCCGAACGGCGAATGTCTCGGCGCACCATGGGATTGTGGGACGCCCTACGCGCAGGAGGTCGGCGCGCGCAACGCCGCGGCTCCGCCCTGGGAAGGGCGCATGGTGGCGTTCGGTCCGTCCACGGAAGACGGCACCACGCGTAACCAGTGGATCCAGGAGATTCTGCTCACGACGCGACCGTACAGCGCGACGCCGGTCGCCGGCATGTTGAACGACGCCCGCGATTTCATGTGGAACGACCAGTCGTCGGATCCGCTGAACCCGGGGCAAAAATTCGGGCCCATCGGCGACCCGCTCGTCAACGGCTCCGGCGGCTCGTGCCGGCAGCAGTACATCATTCTGCTCACCGACGGCGAGCCGAACCTCGATCTCCGGCCGAGCTGCGTGAACCCGAACAACGCGAGCGACAAGACCTGTCCGTTCCAAACGCCCGAGCAGATCACCCACGATCTCGCGAACGCGTCCGATCCGACGAAGGTCGTTCGGACGTTCGTCGTCGGGTTCGCGATCGGAAACGTGACGAAGACCAATACCGGCCCCTCGACGTTCGTCCCGGACGGCGGCAGCAACACCATCGATTGCCAGACGATGGATTTGACCCTCTGCAGTCCGCCGCCGACCGACCCGGCCTTGCAAGCGTGCTGCAGCCTGAACGAAATCGCGTTCAACGGAACGCCGGTGGCCCTACAGGGCAAGCAAGGTCAAATCGATCACGCCTTGTTCCCGCAAGGCCCGTCCGATCTGCGCGCTGCGCTCGCCCAGATTTTCGCCCAGTTTTTCACGAACGTCACCGGTCGAACCTTCCCGATCACCGCGCCGTCGGGCGCCAACGATCCGACCGGTGTGGGCGCCGAGTTCGACAGCGGCGCCAAAGTGCAAACGGCGGGTGTCTGGCAAGGCGTGCTGCAGCGCGAGCGCATCACGTGCGACTCACAGACCAATCAGGCGACGGTTCAGACGCCGATCGACCCG
>DATBBD010000649.1:0-2556 GCA_036271175.1 Polyangiaceae bacterium
CGGGCGGCGACGTGAACCTCGGGCGCGGCGTCGGTAAGCGCCTGCTCATGGATCTCGAGTACGACCCCTTTCGCCACGTACAGAGTTGGCTGTCGAGCGCCGACCTCGTGTTCGTGAACCTCGAATCCCCGCTGGCCGACCACAACGGGAGGCCGTTCGGGCCGCGCGGCGAAAACGTCTTCGCCGGGCCTCCGGTCGGCGCCGGGATCCTGTCGCGGAGCGGCGTGGGTGTGGTCTCCGTCGCCAACAACCACTCCTGGGATTTCGGCAAGAACGGGTTTCTCCAGACTCTCGACAGTTTGAAGAACGCGGGCGTCCAGTACGCCGGCGGAAGTGCCGAGCCCGGAGGTCAATACGCGCCGCGGGTGCTCATCGTGAAGGGATTCAAGGTCGCCGTGTTCGCGGTGACCGACGTGTGGAACTACGGGCCCTTCGCGCATCACGAGGGCGACCGCTACGTCGCGGGCGTGGATTGGGAGCGCCTCGAGCCGGAGATCGTGCGCGCGCGGAGCGAGAACGACATCGTGCTCGTCTCGTACCATGGCGGCAAAGAGTACGTGGAGGAGCCCACCGCCGACACCATCGCGTTCGCGCGTCGCGCGGTGAAGCTCGGGGTCGATGCGGTGATCGGCCATCATCCCCACGTCGCGCAGGGGGTCGCGTGGCTCAAGGGCAAGCCGGTGTTCTACAGCCTCGGCAACCTGGTGTTCGGTGTGATGCGCGACTACCCGGCGACGAGCTGGAGCTTTCTCGCGAAGCTCGACTTCGACGGACACGGCGGTGTCACCGCGCGTGCGTGCATCTATCGCGCGAGCGTCGCAGACTTGCCGGAGCCCGCGTCCGACCCCGAGCGCACGGCTCGGGCCGCCGACATCGCGGTCTTGTCGAGCCGGGTCGGAGGGGGAACGCGGGTGGGTGACGCCGACGCCGATGGCTGCGTGCTCCTCGAGCCCCGGCATTGAACGCCTCGCCCGCGCTAGCGTGGAATCGAGAACCGGAGCTCTTCGGCGCCTCTGCCGATGATGAGCGGCGCATAGCGCATCGTCAAAGCGCGCGCGGTCTTCGGCACTTCGAACGTGATGAAACCGCGCGCGTCCTCGCCGCGGGTCACCAGCCGCGGTACGAGACCGGGCTCGCATCCGGCGAGCGTGCTCTCGTAGGTGCCGCCCGCTTCGTCGTAGAGCAGCGCGTAGAACGGATTGGCGGGTACCTCGTTCGCGGTCGTTCCCGCGATCACGACGTCCACGCCGAGCTTCACGTCGTCCGGCTTCGGCGCGAAGGGCGGTGGCACGGAGCAATCGTCGATCGAGGCGATGGTCATCTGGTAGTCCCCGGCCTCCGCGAGCTCGCCGAGGGAATGCACTGCCGGCTCGACGCCGATCACCGTCGCGGGCTCGTCGCTTCGCACCGTCGCCGGCGGCCGCACCGTCGGCTGCTGACAACCGGGCAGCTCGAGCACGGCGAAAGCCAGCAGCTGGGCGAAGGGTGGCGTGCGAACGGCCTTTCGGCTCACGGTGGTGGAATGTACCCGAGTCGCCGCGGTCCGCGAGCGCCACGCGAGGGCTCTTCGGTGATTTGAGGGGACAGCTCTGATAGAACGCGCAGGCGCCGATTTCCGGCGCTCCTTCGCCCATGACTTCGACTTTGCGCTCCTGCCTCTACGCCGTCTCGTTCGCCGCGTCGCTCGTCGCGTGCCGAGCCAAGCCGACGGCGATCGACAACTCGTCGGTGCCGACGCCCTCGGCGTCGCCGTCCGGTTCGTCCGATTCGCCCTCGTCGAAACTCGCGCGGGCGCCCCTCATCGCCGACGCGGCGGTCCAAGCGGCGCTCGATCCCGATCACCTCGCGCCGTACTCGGGTCCGATCGGCCGCATCAGCGGCGTCATTCACGTCTCCGGCGACCCCGCTCCCGAGCGCCCCGACGTGCTCGCGCAGATCCCGCACGGAAAGTGCGACGACGCGCGGGCCTTCTACGGCAAGGTGTTCCGTGAGGGCCCGGGACGCGAGCTCGGCGACGCGCTGGTGACCGTCACCAACTACAAGGGGTTCGTCGCGCCGGTGCGTCACCTTCGAACGGTCGTCGCGCGCGGCTGCGCCTTCGACGCGCGCACGGTCGCGTTGACGTTCGGCGAACGACTCGAAGTGAAGAACAAGGGCGGTGAGACGTTCATCCCCCAGCTCATCGGCGGGTCGCCGGGAGCGCTCCTCGTCGCCGTTCCCGGTGGAGATGCGGTGCCCTTGTTTCCCGAGCACGTCGGTCTCTACGCGCTCGTGGATCGTTCGCATCCGTTCGCGCGCGCGGACGTCTTCGTCCTCAAATTCCCGACGTTCGCCATCACCGGTATCGACGGCAAATACGAGATCGACGACATTCCGGCCGGCGATGTGGTGGTGTCCGCGTATCTCCCGACGATTCGAAAGACGGCACAAGCGAACGTGAAGGTCGTGTCGGGCGAGACCGCGACGGTCGATCTGACCATCCCGTTCGCGTCGACCGCGGCGCCGGCGTCTTCGTCTCACTGAGCGACCGGCGTCGACGCGGCGAACCCCGACGCA
>DATBBD010000650.1:0-16766 GCA_036271175.1 Polyangiaceae bacterium
CTTTTTGCGTGAGCGCTATGTCACGAGCGGCGTGCTCGGCGCGTTCGCGATGCTCACGCGGTCGAGCGGCATCGTGCTGTTCCTCGCGCTCGCGCTCGATCTGGGGGTCCGGCTGGGCCGAAAAAAGACTCGGTTTCATTGGCGGATGCTCGGGCTTTTCTTGATCCCCGCCGGGCTCGTCGTGTTCATGGTGATCCTGAAGACCGAGACGGGCGACCCGCTCGCGTTCATGAAGACGATTCGCTTCTGGGGCCGTGAGCAAGTCTGGCCGTGGACGCCGGTCATCGCCGCGCTCCGGAAATTCGGCCCTGGGCTGCCCGATCGAACCGATGACGTACAGGAAGTTCTCGACGCGCTGACGGCGATCGTCTTTTTCGTCATCGGGCTCTTGATGGCCAAAGAACGAATGCCCGTCGCGCTGTGGGCGCTCGTCATCGGCGGTGTGCTCTTGCCGCTCTCGACCGGCACCGTGAGCGCGATGGCCCGCTACACGCTCGTACTTTTCCCCGCATTCCTGTGGCTCGGAAAGGAGACGCGCGATCGGCCGAGCCTCGATCGTTTCATCGTGTACGGGTCCGCTTTCTTTCTCGCGATCTATAGCTTGCGATTCATGCGCTGCGCGTGGGCGGGTTAGCGCTCGATGAACGATCTTTCATGGTCGTTACGGTTGCGCGGAGCGTGCGCGCGCGGCAGGCTGAAACGGTGTCGAGGCGCGTCAACCCCTTCGTGATCGGCGCGTGCGTGGGGCTCGCCGCCTGCAGTGGAGGCGGGAGCAGCACCGGGAAGGGCGCGAGCAAACCGGCGGGCACTGGAGGCGCATCCAGCGCCGCGATGCCGGAGGCGTCCGTGCCGTTCCAGGCCGATCCGCCGACGGTCTACGTCGCCAAGGTGAAAAACCTATTGGTCGGGCTCCCTCCGACCGACGACGAAGTCACCGCCGTCGTGAAAGATCCGACCGCGCTCGGCGGCCTCGTCGATCAATGGATCGCGCTGCCCGAGTACACGGCGAAGATGCAGACCTTCTTCGAGCTCGCGTTTCAGCAGACGCAAGTCGCGATCACGGATTTTGCCGATCAGGCGTACCCGAAGCAGGCCGACCCGAACTCGGGTTTTCGCGACCTTTTGGCCCAGAACGCGAAGGAGAGCTTTTCGCGCACGGTCCTCGAGCTGATGAGCGAGGGGCAGCCCTTCACGAACGCCATCACGACCCAGCGGTTCATGATGACGCCGGCGCTGATGGAGCTCTACGCCTTCTTCGACGCCTGGCAGGTGAACGACGACGGCACCGTCGTCGACGCGTTCAAGCAAGCGAACCCCGGGGTCCAGATCACGGTCGAAGCCCAGCAAGGCCCGATCGCGATCCTAGATTCGTTGAATCCTTCGAGCGCGAACTTCATGCACTTCTACGATCCCGACGTCGGCGGGGCGGCGCTCACCGCGCTCGGGTGCGGGCAAGATCCGATCGTGTATCCGGCTCGGGGCGACGCGCTCCATTATTTATTGATGGGCACGCTCATCGGATTCAAGTCGACCGCAGGGACGACGTGCCTTCAATTCGGGGGTTCCGCGAACGCGGGCCAGCTCACCTCCGACGATTTCAACACCTGGAAGATGGTCAGTATCCGCGCGCCGATGGCGGGTGAGGCGACGACCGAATTCTACGACTTGCCGACGCTCCGCACTGCGGACGAATTGGTGCTCAATTTGCCCCGCGTCGGGTTCTTCACGACGCCCGCGTTTTTCGCGAACTGGCAGACGAACATCAGCAACCAGATGCGCGTCACGATCAATCAGGCGCTCATCGTCGCGACCGGTGCCGACGTCGACGGCACCGATCGGACGATTCCGACCAGCACGCCGGGCCTCGACCAAGCACACGCGTCCGCCGGCGACTGCGTCAGTTGCCACCAGACGCTCGACCCGACCCGCTCGATCCTCGCGTCCACTTATTCCTGGAACTATCACGCTCAAGACACCGCGTCGTACGCGAACCAAAAAGGCATCTTCGTCTTTCAAGGCGTTCAGAAGCCGGTCGCGAGCGTGATGGACCTCGCCGTGACGCTCGCATCGCATCCACTGTTCGCGCCGGCATGGGTCGAGAAGCTTTGTTACTACGCGAATTCTTCGGCGTGCGATCCCGCCGACCCGGAGTTTCAGCGCGTCGTTTCGGTGTTCGTGAAATCGGGATACTCGTGGAATGCGCTGGTCCACGAGCTGATGGCGTCTCCGCTGACGACCAACGCGTCGGAGACGATGACGACGAGGGAGACCGGCGGCGTGGTGGCCGTGTCGCGTCGCGACCATCTCTGTGCGGCGCTCAATGCGCGGTTCGGGTTCGAGGATCTCTGCGGTTTGAACGTGCTCACCAAGGGCGCACAGAAAGACGCCGTTCCGGAGATCGTCGCGGGGCTCCCGTCCGACGGGTACGGCCGCGGTTCGGTCGCACCGGTGCTGCCCAACGAACCGACGCTCTTTTACCGAGCCGGCCTCGAGAACATTTGCGAAGTCGTGTCCGCTCGCGTGGTCGATCCGTCGTCGACGGTGACCGTGCCGGCGACGAAGACGTGGTCGAGTAGCGATCCCGACGGCGCGATCGCCGATTTCGTCGCGACCGTCATGGCGCTCGTCCCGTCGGATCCGCGGTCGGCGTCCGCGGTCACGATTTTGAAGCAGCATTTCACGTCGGCGACGATGACCGGTGCGAGCGCAACCACGGCGCTCCGCTCCACGTTCGTCGCGGCGTGCCTCGCGCCGTCGTCGGTGTCGATCGGGATGTGAAGGAGATGCGGACATGTTGAATCGCCGGCAATTTCTCCTCTCGACCCTGTGCGGCGCCGGATACGTCGGGCTCCGCACGCTCGCCACCGGCCTTCCGGCGTCGCTGCTCCTGAATCCGCGGAAGGCGTTCGCGGACGGTTCGACGCCGCCGTGTGCCGGCAAAGCGCAGTTCGTCATTTTCAACACCTCCGGCGCCGGCGATCCGATCAACGCGAACGTCCCCGGGACGTACCTCGACCCGAAGATCACGCACAGCACCGACCCGACGATGGTCGCGACGCCGCTCTCGATCGGCGGTCAGACGTACACTGCGGCTGCGCCCTGGGGGGCGTTGCCGCAAAGCGTCCTCGATCGGACGGGGTTCTTCCATCTCATGACGAACACGCCGGTGCATCCGAAGGAACCGGACGTCCTCAAGTTGATGGAGACCACGAAGTCCGACGAGATGTTGCCGTCCGTCCTCGCGAAGCAGCTCGCGCCGTGCCTCGGCACTATCCAGACTCAGCCGATCAGCCTCGGCGCAGCGTCGCCCTCCGAGGGGCTCACGTACGGCGGGCAAGCGCTTCCGATCATCCCGGCACTCGCGCTCAAAGCGACGCTCACGAACGCGCCGGGCTCGCTCACCGATCTTCAGGCGCTCCGCGATCAGACGCTGAATCAGCTCTACGATCTCTACAAGAACGGCGCGACGCCCGCGCAGCAGGCCTACGTCGATTCGCTCGTCACGTCGCAACAACAAGTGCGAAGTATCCGGCAAGATCTCCTGAATCAGCTCGCGTCGATCCAGGACAACACGCCTGCGTCGCAGATCCTCGCCGCGGTGACGCTCATCCAGATGAAGGTGACGCCGGTCATCGCGATTCACATTCCGTTCGGCGGCGACAACCACCGCGACATCGCGCTCGCCGCGGAAACGGCTCAAACCGTGTCCGGCGTGGCGACCATCGCCGCCTTGATGTCCCAGCTCGCGACCGCGGGCCTCACCGACCAAGTGACGTTCCTCTCGCTCAGCGTGTTCGGTCGCACGCTCGGGCCGACCAACACCGACGGTCGTCAGCACAACCCGAATCATCAAGTGTCGATCGCCATCGGCAAACCGTGGAAGGGCGGCGTCTACGGCGCGCTCGCGCCGGTCGCCGGCGACTACGGCGCGCTCCCCATCGATTCGAAGACGGGGCAGGGGACCATGAGCGGCGACATTCCCACCGTCCAAACCCTCTCTTCGTTCGGCAAAACCGCCCTCGCGGCTCTCGGCACCGACCCCGCCGTCATCTCTGACCAAATCCTAGCCGGCCAAGTCATCCAGGGCGCGCTGGCCTGAACGAGTCAGCGCTAGAGCCAAGAGCCAAGGCGAGAGCAAGAGCGAGAGGGCTGCCCCGCGGTAGCTCGCGTGCACCAGTTCTGTTCGTCGCGTGGCCACGCGTCGCGACTCGAGGGGGCGAATGACGTGGGGGCGGTAGGGGTAGGGCTAAGGCTAGAGGGGAAAGCGGGGGAGGGACGCGCGGAAAGCAAGAGGGGCCGCCGGCAGCCGCTCGCTCTCCGCTGAAATGGCCGCGGAGCGCCGCTCCCGGAGTCGTAGCCGGACAGGCCGATTGGGAGCGGGGCTGTGCAAGCACCAGCGACCGGACAGGGACCCGGTCGCCGCCAGGTGCCGATCAGTCTTGGAAGACAAGATCACGATCGCGATCCACCACAGCACCCGGGTCGATTGGCGAAGACCGCGTGGTCAGGTGCGTGGGTGAGGCGCGGAAGCGTGCTCTGGCACGCTGAGCACCGAGAGCACGCAGATGGCCGCGTGCTCGAGCCGAGCGGCCTGGGTGCTCCGGGTCGGGGTCGAACCGACACACCCTTGCGGGCACAGGAACCTGAATCCTGCGCGTCTGCCAATTCCGCCACCGGAGCGAACAGTCGCCGGATCCGATCCATAGGACCGCACCCGGGGCGCGAGGATGTAGCTCACCTTGCGGTGACGCGGCAAGCCCCGCTTTTCGAACGCGAGCGCGAGCCCCGGGCCTTCGGATCAGACGAAGTTTTTCAGGTCCTTCGTGCGGGCGCCGTGGCGGAGCTTCTCGATGGCCTTGGCCTCGATCTGGCGAATGCGCTCGCGCGTGACGTTGAAGGTGCGCCCCACCTCTTCGAGAGTGTGGTCGCTCTTTTCGCCGACGCCGAAGCGCATGCGGAGCACCTTCTCTTCGCGCTGCGTCAGGGTTTTCAGTACCTGGCGGGTCTTGTCGGCGAGGCTCGCGGCCATGGCGGCCTCGGCCGGGCTCTGCGCGCTCCGGTCTTCGATGAAGTCGCCGAGGCGCCCGTCTTGCTCGTCGCCGATCGGCGTCTCGAGGCTGAGCGGCTCCTTCGTGAGCTCGAGCACCTGGCGCACCTGCTCGATGGAGAGCTCCATCTTGGCGGCGAGCTCGTCGGCGGTCGGCTCCCGACCGAGCTCCTGGACGAGGTGGCGCGCGGTGCGCCCGAGGCGGTTCGTCGTTTCGACCATGTGCACTGGGATGCGGATGGTTCGGCTCTGGTCGGCGATGGCTCGCGCGATCGCCTGGCGAATCCACCACGTGCCGTAGGTGCTGAACTTGTATCCGCGGCGGTACTCGAACTTGTCGACCGCCTTCATCAAACCGATGTTCCCCTCCTGAATCAGGTCGAGGAATTGAAGGCCGCGGTTTCGATACTTCTTCGCGATCGACACGACGAGCCGCAAGTTCGCTTCGATGAGCTCGGCCTTCGCGCGCGCCGCGCGATCTCCGCCCTCGCGGATGCGCGTGTACGTCGCGCGCGTCTCTCGCACGTCGACCTTGACGTCCATCTCGATCGACTTGTTGCCGATCGACGCGTAGAGCTCCTTCTGTCGCGCGACCATTCGCGCGATGACCTTCTGTCCGAGCTTCATCCCCTTCAAGGCTTTGACGCGAGCGTCGCGCAAAGCGTCGAGCTCGCCCTCGAGCTGCCGTTTTTTCGGGCCCTTCGCCAGCGTTTTCTCTTTGGCGAGCGTCGTCGCGTCGCGCTCGAGAGTCTCGACTTGGTCGATCGATTTGAGGACGCGTTCGCGCTGGCCTTCGACGTCGCGCTCTTCGCCTTCGTCCGGCTCGTCGAGCACGTCGTCGAGCGTGATCTTGCCGTCGCGAAGGAGCTCACCGAGTCGGTGGATCTCCTGAACCGCGACGGGGCTGCCGAGAACGGCGTCGAGCACTTCGTTCGCGCCTTGCTCGATGCGCATCGCGATTTCGATTTCGCGCTCGCGGTTCAAGAGCGCGACGCTGCTCGTTTGCTTCAAATACAAACGAACCGAGTCGATGCTGCCGGTGGAGACTTCGCCCGAGCTCGACGAGCCGTTCGCCTTCTCCCCGACCCCTGGTCGGCGCTTTCGGCGAGCTGGAAGTCCGCTCTTGGCGACGGGGGACGGACTCGCTACGCTCACGTTTCGCAAATTTTTGATCGTCACGCGTGGTTTCACTTCTCGGGGAAAGCGAAGGAGGGAACGCCCGCGCGATCCGGAACCTGCCGGTGCGGGGCGATCGTTAATCCGCCCCTTCCTACCATATTCGAAGTGCGGGGCCGCGTTTGGTGCCTCGGCACCGGTTCGGGGTCAAGGGCGGGTCGCGAAAAGGGTTCGGGCCGAAGGGAGGGTCGCGAATGCGATCGGCCAGTCGCGACGGATCTTCAGTGGCCGGTTGAGGAAAATGCGCTAGACTGCGCCCGTCACGAACGTTTCCGGCGAACGACTCGACGCCTCCCCTGGGATCGCGGCAGGTCGCAACCTTCTGGCGACGCTACGTGGACGCGGGAGGTGTGTCTCCCACGTCCCTGCCTCCGATCCTGACGGCTCAATTGGTAGGTAGGTTTGGCGCCCTCCTCGAAAGGCGCATTCGACTGAGCCGTCAGCAGAAAGATACGTATTCCATGGGAAATCGACTCTATGTAGGGAACCTTTCGTTCGACGCCACGACCGACTCGCTCCGTGAAGCATTCGCGGGCGTCGGCGAGGTCACTGACGTTCACATCGCGACGGATCGTGACAGCGGTCGCTCGCGGGGCTTCGGCTTCGTGACGATGGGCAGCTCCGAGCAGGCCGCTGACGCCATCGCGCGCATGAACGGCGCCATGTTGGATGGCCGCCCGATTCGTGTGAACGAGGCGGAAGAGCGCAAAGGTGGCGGCGGTGGAGGCGGCGGTTTCCGCGGCGGCGGGGGCGGCGGTGGAGGCGGCGGTGGTGGCCGCGGCGGCGGCGGTGGAGGACCGGATCGCGATCGCAAAAAGCGCTGGTAGTAAGTAGATGGACGCGGAAGGGAGCTGCCGGAAGGCCGCTCCCTCACCCGCTCGGGCTGGCACTTGGAGGCGAGAATGACCATCAACAAGCGTCAGAAGGAAAAGCAGAGGCAAGAGCGCCAGAAAGAAAAAGAAGTCAAGCGGCAGCAGCGCCGTGATGACAAAGGGAACCGATCCCCGACGGATCCCGATGGCGTGGACCCGGATATCGCAGACATCATCCCAGGGCCCCAACCCTTGCCCCCAGACTTCGTATGAATCGGCGATTCAACGAGGGGGCTCAGCGATTCGCCGAACGGCGTCGCCGGGAGGATGAAGCGCCGAGGCTAACCACCGTGATTCCGAACCTCGAGAGCCTGAAGCTCGAGATTCGAGAGAGCCGGTCGGGCGCGCAGATTATCGACGTATCGCACGTACGGCGAATCGTGGTGGAGCGTGCTCCCGCGTTATTCGAGTTCACGTGCCAGGACTCCTCTTGCAAAGACGGCGGACACGATTTGACCAGTGAAGTGATGCGCGCGCTCACGCAGCGGC
This sequence comes from Polyangiaceae bacterium, assembly GCA_036271175.1. GTDB lineage: Bacteria > Myxococcota_A > Polyangia > Polyangiales > Polyangiaceae > DASZVB01. The sequence goes on from DATBBD010000650.1 coordinate 7,585, forward strand.
TCGACCGGTTCGAGGGCGAGGATTCTTGCCACGGCCAGGTGGGGACGGCAGAGTGCCAGCGCGTGATGAACTTCGTCGGATTGGCAACGTATCGCCCTCGCTGATCGCCGCCTCGGGCGGCGTGGTGTTGCGTCAACGATGCCCACATTTTCAATTCCCGTCGGTGAAGACGTCCTCGCGTTCTTCGCCAGGTTGGATGCCCCGGCCGATGAATGGGTGAACGCGGTCGGTATCGTCGAGGGCGTGAAGCTCGCCGTCGCGCGTCCGGACGGGAGCGACGAGAACGTCGAGCTTGCGGGAAGAACGACGTTGCTGAACCTGTGCGGGCCCCGTTCGGGTCCGCTCATGGCCGTGTTCGCAGGCAGGGTGAACGACGCCGCGGGCGTCAGCGGCGGGCGCTTGCTCGGGGCGCGCTCGGCGGGCGTCTTTGCGAGCATCAATAACGGTGCGGGCGCATCGGAGGTGCCCGTCGTGGCCCCTCCGGTTTCTGCGGCCGCGCATCCCGACGACGACGAGACCGAAGAGATGCCTCGCTTCGGCGACCGACTCGAGCACTTCGTCTTCGGGCTCTGTGACGTGATGGTCGTGAAGGGCGAGCGAATAAAAATTCGCGACGTGGCGCCGCCGCATCGGCTGCGAGAGATCCACATCGGCGCGATGAAGCTGCTTGCGCCGACCGAGCGCGATGGCCACCGCACCTTCAAGCTCGTGAAGCGGAACTGAAACCGTTTCGAACGCGTTCGGACGCGCTTCACCGGTTCAACCAGTGAGCGTTCGCACGCTAACGTTTGAAGGCATATTTCAGCGGCGGACCGGTTGACGCGGTGTCACGGTTTACCTAGTAGCCGACAACGCCATGTCCCAAGCACAGAACCGATACAAAGCCGATCTTCGTGAGCTCCGTTTCTCCATCTTCGAGCAGTTCAAGCTCGGTGAGCTGCTGGGGCAGGCGCCGTACGCCGATTGGGGCGAAGAAGAAGTGAACATGGTGCTCGACCAGGCCTTCCGTTTCGCGACGGAGGTGACCGGGCCGCTCAACTCGATCGGCGACAAGGGCTGCAAGCTCGAGAACGGGCAGGTGATCACGCCTCCAGGTTTCAAGGAAGCGTGGAAGGCTCTTTACGAGGCGGGCTTCAAGAGCCTCTCGGTCGAGGTCGAGCATGGCGGCCAAGGCGCGCCCCGCGTGGTCGCGGCTGCGGTCAGCGAAATGCTGAGCGGCTCCAATCCGGCGTTCGAAATGTATCCGGCGCTCACGCTCGGCGCCGCCGAGGTCATCGCGGCCTTCGGCACCGACGAGCAGAAAAAGCTGTTCTGCGAGCGTATGTTCGGCGGTGAGTGGGCCGGCACGATGTGCCTCACCGAGCCCCAGGCTGGCAGCGACGTCGGCCTTTCGACGACCACGGCGAAGAAGAACGCCGACGGCACGTACTCGATCAAGGGCACCAAGATCTTCATCAGCGGCGGCGACCACGACATGTCCGACAACGTCGTGCACATGGTTCTCGCGCGTATCGAAGGCGCGCAGAAGGGCACCAAGGGCCTCTCGCTCTTCATCGTGCCCAAGCATCGCATCGACGCGAGCGGCAAAATTACCGGCACCAACGACGTGAAGGTGCCCTCCATCGAACACAAGATGGGCATCAACGGCTCGGCGACCTGTGTGCTCGCGTTCGGCGAGGACGACGGTTGTGTCGGGTGGCTCGTGGGCGGCCAGGAACACCAGGGCATCCGCCAGATGTTCTTGCTCATGAACTTCGCGCGCATCGGCGTGGGCGTTCAGGGCCTGTCGGTCGCGAGCACGGCGTTCTTGAACGCCCTCGAGTACGCCCGCGATCGCAAGCAGGGCACGAGCATCGAGAATTTCAAGGATCCGGAGGCCGAGCGCGTCGCGATCATCAAGCACGCCGACGTCCGCCGGATGCTCCTCGACATGAAGGCGCGCGTGGAGGGCATTCGGGCCCTCATCTTCAAGACCGCGCAGCACTACGATCGCGCGGACGCGAAGCGCGGCAAGGACGACGACGGCGCGCTCTACGACCTCGGGCAGGTCGAGCTCTTGACGCCGCTCGTGAAGGCGTACTCGTCCGATCAGGCGTTTCGCGTCTGCGAGACGGCGATTCAGACGTACGGCGGCGTCGGCTACACGCGCGACTTCCCCGTCGAGCAGTACTGCCGCGACGCGAAGATCTTCTCCATCTACGAAGGCACGAACCACATCCAGTCGCTCGATCTCGTGGCCCGAAAGCTCGGCCAACGGGGCGGCGCGAACATGCAGGCGTTCCTCGGGGACGTCGCGGGCTTCATCGAAGCCAACAAGAACCACGAGGTTCTCGCGTCTTCCGTCAAAGAGCTCGCGCGGGCGCACGAGGCCGTCGGTAGCGTCACCATGCAGTTTCTCGCCTGGTTCCAGAGCGGCGAAATGGACAAAGTGCCGCTCGTTTCGACGCGGTTCCTGCAAGCGATGAGCGAGCTCGTCGTGGGTTGGCTCTTGCTCGATGCGGCCGTCATCGGTCTCACCGCACAAAAGAAAATCGACAAGTCGCACCCGGACTGGGCGTTCTACGAGGGCAAGCGACACACGGCCGTTTACTGGGCGCTGAACGTCTTGGCCGGCATTCCGGCCGCAGCCGACATCATCCGTACGGCGGATCGCAGCCCGATCGCGATCCCGGACGAGGCCTTCGCGACCGTTTGAGGACGTGACCCCCGAGCTCCGTCGCGCGCCACGCGAGCGACGGAGCACCGTGTTTCGGGAGAGTGGTCGGTTTTCGCCGTCGAGCGCGGCGCGGACGGGGAACGGGCTCGAGGCGGAGAAGCAGACAGCTCCGTTGCATTCGGGTAACTTCGTTCGCAAGGTGGCGACCAAGCGTCCGAAGCGACCGACCCCGGTTCCCCGCTCGTTGTCGGGGATACAGGTGGACGTGACGACGCGGCTCGGTGCGGTCGCCCCCGCGACCACGACCGGCATGCCGTCGCTCGACGTGCTCTTCGGCGGCGGCCTTCGAAGCGGCATGCATCTCCTCGTGTCGGGTGCGCCGGGAGCGGGAAAAACCGCGTTCGCTCTCATGCTCGCGTACATGGCGGCGCGCTCGCGCGCGGCCGTTTTGTTCACCAGCGTCGGGCTCGACGAGACCGAGATCGTGGCGCGACTCACCGCGCGCGCCCTGCATCGCGAGTATCGAAACGTCGAGGCGACGTACGGGACGATCTGGTCCGGTCTGAGCATGCAGGAGCCGGCGCTCCGCGGTCCGATCAGCTCGTCGGTAGACACGGTGGTGAAAAAGGTCGGCGAGCAGCTGCATCTCCACGCCGCCGAGCCCATGGATGACGTCTCGATGCTCGCGGATCTCGCGGCGTATTTGTGGGCTCGCAACGACCGCGTCGTGGTCGTGGTCGATGGTGCCGAGGCGTATTCGGCGGGCGGAAATGCCGCGAACCTCGTTCAGGCGGCGGGATACGAGGCGCGCCTCTCGCTCGTCGCGCACGAGCTGTCGCGGCTCGCGCGGCAAGGGTGCGCGGTGATCACGACGTGTCAGGCGGCCACGGCGCTGCTCGTCGCTCCCGCGGCGACCATCGCCGCCGAGCTCCGCGGCGTGAGCGATCCGGCGACGCGCGGCGCGATGAAGAAGAAGCTCGCGGTGGACGCGAGACCCATGGATCTGGCGATCGTGAAGAATCGTTTGGGTCCGACGGCCACGCTGCCGCTCGTCTACGTCGCGGCCGCGAGTGTGTTCGAGGAGCGAAAATCATGAACGACGAACGCAAAACGAGTAGCCGCCCTCCCGCGGATCCCACGGCAACGTGGGACCGTCCCCTCCGCGTCCAGTTCGTGCACGGACAGGAGAGCGGCCCGGGCGCGGCCAAGGCCGTCTATCTCGCGCGTCACTTCGACGTCGTGACCCCGGGAATGGATACGTCGAACTTCGAGGGCTCGATCGTCTCCCAGGTTCGCGAGATCGAGGCCCGGAGCCCGGACGTGCTCGTGGGGTCGTCGTTCGGCGGCGCGGTCGTGCTCGCGCTCTTGCAGCGCGGGCTCTTCGCCGGGCCGTCGGTGCTCCTCGCGCCGGCGTACCGACACTTCGGCGTCGAAGAACGCGTTCCGGACCGGATGCGCGTGCTCATCGCGCACGGCACCCGCGACGAGGTGGTGCCGGTCGACGACAGTCGCGCGCTCGCAAAGACGGGGACGAAGGGCCGCGTGGAGCTCGTCGAGATCGACGACGAACACCGGCTCGCCTCGCTTCTCGAGGGCGAACGGCTCGCGATGCTCGTCCGGCGCTCCTTCATGCTAGGGGCTTGACCGGGTTCGGTCGTGTCCTCGTCGAGAGTCATCCTGCATGCGGACATGGACGCGTTCTACGCATCCATCGAGCAGCGGGATCACCCGGCGCTCCGCGGTAAACCGGTGATCGTCGGTGCGGCGTCGGCGCGCGGTGTCGTCGCGGCAGCGTCGTACGAAGCGCGGCAGTTCGGCGTCCGCTCGGCCATGCCCGGTTTTCGCGCGCGCGAGCTTTGTCCAAACGGCGTGTTCGTCCGCTCGGACATGGCGCTCTACGCGCGCGTCTCCGACCAACTCCACGAGATATTCGGCCAATTCTCGTCGGAGATCGAGCCCATCGCGCTCGACGAGGCGTTCCTCGACGTCACGGGGTCCGTCCATTTGTTCGGCTCGGCGCTCGAGCTCGGGCGAAAGCTCCGGGCACGCGTACGCGAGGTCACCGAGCTGCCGATCTCGGTCGGCATCGCGTCGAGCAAGCTCGTAGCGAAGATCGCGTGCAGCCTCTCGAAGCCCGATGGACTCCTGGTCGTCCCCGAGGAGGCGGTGACGTGGCTGCTCTTTCCGCTTCCGGTGCGCCGCATCTGGGGAGTCGGACCGGTGCTCGCGGAGACGCTGATCGGGCTCGGCATCTCGACCATCGGCGATCTTGCGGCGTTCGACACCGAGTCGCTAGCGCAGGTGATCGGCGATCGCGCGTACGCGCTCCAGCGACTCGCTCACGGCATCGACGAGCGACGCGTGGAAGGGCACCTCGCGCCGAAGTCGTGCGGCGAGGAAAATACCTTCGAGCGCGACGTCTCGGATCGGACCGTCGTGAGCGCGGCGCTCACCGCGCACGCGGAAGCCGTTGCGCGACGGCTGCGCGCGATGGGTTACCTGGGCCGCACCGTCACCCTGAAAATCAAGCTGGGACGAGCTCGCGGCGACCGCGTCTCTCGCGTGAACGGCGAGCGCGGTGAACCGATTTACCCGCTGCTCTCCCGTTCGAAGACCCTCCGGCGGCCGACCGCGGACGGAAAAGTCATTCGTGACGTCGCGGTCGCGCTGTGGGACGCGGCGAAGATCGACGAGCCGGTGCGGCTGCTCGGCGTCTCGCTTTCGAATCTCGAGGCGACCGCCGCGGCCCAGCTCGAGCTCTTCACCCCCGAAGATCGCTCCGCCCGTCTCGGCTCGACCTTGGATCGCATCACGTCGCGATTCGGAAAAGGCGCGATCCGGCGCGCGGTGGACGAGCCGGAAAAAGCGACCGCGAGCGACAAGAGAAAGCGCGGCGAGTGACGAGATCGGCCTTCGTCGACGGACTACGCGAGCGACGACTCGCCCGAGCGCCGCGAATGCCGACTCACATGCGCGCGCGGCGTCCGCGGGCGGCTTGCGGGTGAGTCTGGCTCTGCGGCCTGACGGTCGTTCCGTCCGAGCGCGCGTGCGCGACGGCGGGGTACGTGCCGCTCGACGAGCCGCGGTCTTCGCTCAGCTCGCGGATGATCTTCGCGAGCACCCGCTGCTGGCCCGAACATCCGGTTTTCTCGCAAATATGGCGCCAGCGCTTTCGCAAGGCTTCTTTCGAGACGCCGAGCTTTTCGGCCGCTTCCTCGTTGCCGAACCCGTGAACGGCGGCCACCAAGGCTTCTCGCTCCCGCGTGCTCAGCCCGTGTTGCTCCACGAAGGTGCCGATTGGATCGCGTCGCCGCTCGAGCGCCTCGACGAGGGTCGTCGCCGCGACCGGCTTTGGCAGATAAAGGCACCGGCCGAAGAGATCGAACGCGCGGCGGCTATCGAGATTGCCCGAGAGAACGACGATGTTCGGCCGCGACGCCAGGGATTCGCAGGCGCGGACCACGTCTTCTCCATCACCATCCTGGAGCAGCAGGTCGACCACCGCGTGATCGAACGGCATGTTTTTCCGCGCCGCCGCCATGAGCTCGTCGAGCGCGCCGACCACGGAGCTCGCCTCCACGACTTCGAAACCTGCTCGTCGTAAAAATCGGCTCAGCGCGTCCAACATGACCGGTTCGTCATCGACGATCAGCACGCGCTCCGCCTCTTTTGCCTGCTCCATCGCAAACATGCCCTCCACACGAACCTACCACGGCCGAGGATCGGACGCTGCGAGTCCCGACAATGGCCGTAATTTCGGGATGGACGTGCCCTTCGAGGTCAGGTTCGGCGTGATCCGCTCGCAACGCCCCGCTACGGGGCCTTTCCGTCGGTCGCGGGGGGGACCTCTTTACCGTTGGCGACAATGTGCGAGTAAACGTTACTCCTGGCGATTCCCGTCCCAACGATTCGGAGCGCTGATTCTCTTTCGCTATCGACCAGGGCCCGAAGAGTTTCGTACGGCTGCGCGCCGACCGATTTCTTCCCGTTCACGAACACGGTGGGCGTCGCTTCGATGTCCACGCGATCGCTGAGCGCCAAGCCGTTTTGAATGACGACGCCGTAACGCGCGGCTTTCATCTCCGCGCGAGTCGAACGCCAAGATAGCCCGAGTGCGCTCGCGATCTTGTGCAGCGACGACTCGCCGAGGTCGGGCTGAGCGGCGTAGAGAAGGTCGTGCGCTTGCCAGAACCCGTCGTCGCCGGCGTGAGCTCGGGCGGCGCGGGCGAGCTCGGCGGCGTCCATCGCGTGCTCGTGCATCGGCAAGGGACAGTCCTTCCAGACGACGCGCACGTCGGTTGCGTAATCCGTCCGTAAGCGAGCGAGCGTTTCGGCTTCGTGCTTGCAGAACGGGCACTCGAAATCCGAGAACACGACGACGGTGACGATCGCATCGGCGGGTCCTCGGACGGGATCGTCCGCGGTGACGGGCACGTTCCAAACCGCATGGTCGTCTTCGGCCGCCGCGGTCGCGGTCGCGGTCGTAGAGGCTCCGGGTTTCGGCGGGGCTGCGCAGCTCGCGCCCGCGGGCGCATCTTTGGGACACGGCGTGAGGCCCGGGGCGAACGGCGACGGTGCTGACGCCGTCGAGGCCGGCGGAGAAACCGATGCAATCGCGGCAGCGGCAGGCGGCTCGGCCGCCGGTGCGGCTCCGCCTCCGGCGCAAGAGAGCGAGAGCAGGACGTCGGCAGTCAGAATCGCGGAGCGACACAAACGGTGCAGCATTCGGTGCTTCGCCTACCATGGCCTCTCGCGTGCGCGCGGAGCAATCCGTTCTCACCCCACCGAGAACTTTCGATGACAGGAAGGGCTCCAAAACCCGTCGTACTGCCCGGTACGGCGCGACGGCCAGGGGCGAGTGCGCGGTCACGGCGCGACGGCGACTGGCGCGGCCGTTGCAGCACGGCCACGCTGTACACGATCCGATCCGCGGATCTTTGACTTACTTCGGCCGGGCGAAGCTCGGTCCAATCATCTTGGTGGAGGTTCCCGTGCGAGCGCGATCGACTCTCGAAGCGTTGTTCATCGGCTGTTCGATGCTGACGGCCTGCGGCGGTGAGACCTCGTCGAATGGTCTATTTCACGATGCGGACGCGGGCGATGCGTCGTCCGGCGGCACGCCGGGCACCGGGGGCGCTGGATCCGGTGGGCTCGTCGGCACCGGCGGCGACACGTCGTCCGGGGGAGCGGTCGGTGCCGGAGGCGCGAGCGGCTCCGGAGGCGCGAGCACGTCGTCCGGGGGGAGTGGCGGCAGCGGCGGATCGACACCGGACGCATCCCCGTGCGCGCCTCCGACGAACGCGAGCGACACCGCGCTGTGCGTCACGTTCGCGCCCGAGGCGATCACCGCGAGAACCGAACCTGCGCTCGACAAGCGCGGCGTGCTGGTCGTGCAAGTGTTCGATACGGCGACGCCGCCGGACAAGGACGCCGACAAGGTCGCGCTCGCGAACAAGGTGCTCCCCGCGGACGCCGCGACGGGCGGCGAAATCTCCGTGGACGCGCTCCCCGAGGTGCGCCCCGAAGGCGCGTTTCCCGCGACGTCGTACGTCCGCGTGTTCTTCATCGACAACCCGCGCGTGTTCGCGGCCGGTGGCGGCATCGACTACGGCGTGTGGCTCGGCGGCGTGAATCTCGCCGACGGCGTCGAGAAGGACGAGGCGCTCTCGCCGGTTTCGCTCACGACGGGCGCCGGCAACGCGCTCGACGTCTCGCTCACGGCGCTTCGTCGCCTCGACGTCGTTGCGAGCGCGAGTGCCAAGCCGGTCGGCGACGGCCAAGGAACGCTCACGGTCACGATAGTGAACAACCCCGATCCGTCGAAGAATCCGGCGGCATTCGGCAGCGCCGTCAAGCGGTGCGCGGACGTCTCTGCGGGAGCCGTGGATTTCTCGGGGTTCTTTTTCGGCAAGGGCCCGTACTGGGCCGCCGGCGTGCTCAACGATCTCGGCAAGCCGGGCGATCTGCCGGTCGGCGCCCTCGCGACGTTGGATCTCACCCCGGCCGGTCCGCGCATCCCGAAGCAAATCGACATCGGCGCGCGTGATTACGCGACGACGATCGCCGTCGATCTGAACTACGTGAACCCGCTTCCCGCCGATGCCGGGCCGCCGGGGCCCAACTCGTGCGCCGACCTGGGTTTGCTCGGCGACGGCGGACCCTGAACGTCGTTCACGCGGGCCAGACGAATTGGACGGGCACCGCAATCGCGTCGAGCAAACTCAATCGCACCGGACAATGGTGCGCGGCGTTCTCGAGCGCGCCGCGCGCCTCGGCGCTCAGCGCGCGGGTCTTTTCCGGCATCTGGATTTTCACCGGGAGCCGCGCGATGCGTCGCGGACCCGTCGAAGTCATCTCTTTTTCGACGTGCACCGTCGCGCCCTCGATCGGAAAGCTCTCCTTGCCGGCCAGGATGCCCATGACCGTGGCCATGCAGGTACCGAGCGCCGTGGCGACGAGATCGGTCGGCGAAAACGATTCTCCCTTCCCTTGGTTATCCACGGGAGCATCCGTTTCCAACTCCCTG
>DATBBD010000651.1:0-11197 GCA_036271175.1 Polyangiaceae bacterium
GACCGCGTCGACGATCAGCTTTCCGACGTACGCGATCGCGGCGGGAAACACGCCCGCGGCTACCGACAGACCGGCGAGCCAGAGGGTGATGACGCGGCTCGTCGTCCACACGAGCTCCATCGCACGGCCCGTATATTGAAAGACGGAGACGAATTGTTCGAGACGAAGTCCGGCAGTCGGATCTTTCGGCGACACGAAATCAGCGATCTTTCGCACGTGCCGGAGTATAGGACTTTGCCGCCACTCGGAAGTGCCGCTTGACCGCCACACTCTCAGGACGACTCGTACGGCCGCTGATCGAGCACGAGCTGCTCGCCCCCATATTCGCGGAGGAGGCTCGCCGTCTCGGTCTCACGCTCGCCGATCTCGACGAGCCGGACGCGCGCGTCGACTACGACGTCATGGTCGACTTGACCGAGTTCGCGATCCGGATCACCGGCGACGACGCGATGGGGCTGCACGGCGCCACATTTCTGGGAACCGGCGTGTTCCACATCGTCGACTACATGGTGCGCACGAGCCGCAACGTCTACGAGGCCATGCAGCGGGTCGGGCGTTACTCGCGCCAGCTCCACGACCGCTTCGAGATGACCGTCGAACGGACGAACGAGGCCGAGATCATCCGTTTCGGCATCGAAGGCGGTTTACGGTTCCCCGCCGCGTTCGCCGATTTTTGCATGGCGAGCCTCTTCGTCGGGAGCGCCGCGCTCGGGTTGCCGCCCAAAGCGGACGGCGTTTTTTTCGCGCACCCGCCGGTGAGAAACGTGGCGGAATACGAGCAGCTCTTCAATTCGCCGGTCCACTTCAACGCGGATAGCGACCACGCGGTGTTTCCGGCGCGGAGCTTCGACACGCCGATCCCCGCGTCCGACCCGTTCCTCTGCGGTCTCCTCGAGCGGCACGCCGATCGGCTTCTGGCGCGGCTTCCGAAGTCGACGACGTTCGCTGAACGCGTGCGGCGTCTGCTCGTCCCGGAGCTTCGCGGTGGAACGCCGACCCTTCCGAACATCGCCGCGCAACTCGAGCTCGCGCCGCGCACGTTCCGGCGCCGGCTCGAACGCGACGGCGTCACGTTTCAAGCGATCCTCGATGATCTCCGGCGCGATCTCGCGGTCGCGTATCTCGAGCAACCGGACATCGAGCTCGAAGAAGCGGCGTATCTTCTGGGTTACTCCGAAGCGAGCGCGTTCCGGCGCGCGTTCAAGCGCTGGACGGGAAAGAGCGTCACCGAGTTTCGTCGCGAAGTGGTTCCCGCAGCATCGTCGAACTCGGTGACGCGCTCGGACGCGGGCTGACGCGCAGCATAAACGTTCGCGCAAACGCGATAATCGATCGATTCGCGGACTGACCTTTCGCGACATCGCTGCCTGAGCTACAGTGCGATCGCGCGTCGGTTTCTGTACAATCTATGCTGCATACAGATAGCGATCGCGCGCATCGCGGGCGTGCCCGCATTGTTCAAACCCTCGTTCTCGTTGTCGGAATCGGCGCTGCCGCGCTGTCCGCGTGCTCGGCGAGCAGCGGCGGAGCCGGCGGTTCGCACCCCGGCGCGGGCGGAGCTACCGGAGGCGGCAATGCGCCCGGTGCGGCGGCGACCAGTGGCGCCGGGGGAAGCGTTGGTAGTGGGAGTGGCGGCTCGCCGTTCGTGGGCGGATTCTCCATGGATTCGGGATCGTACGTGCCGCCGCCGCCCCCGACGGGTTCGGGAGGCGTGTTCGACGCGTCCGTCCCGTACACGCCGCCGAGCGGCGATCCGACGCCCGTCGCGGTGAACGAGTGTCCCGGCTCGCTCGATGCGGCGACCGCGCAGAAGCTCACGCAAGGCGGAACGGGCACGGCGGGGACCTTGCTGTATCCGTACGACGGCACGGTGTTCCCGGTCGGGCTCTTACCGCCGTTGATGCAGTGGTCGGGACAGTCCGCGGCCGACGGCGTTTACCTGCACCTGAAGAGTAAATTCTACGACTATCAAGGGTGCTTCGGCGCGAACGCGAACTCACAGCTCGCGATCCCCGACGCAGCGTGGGCGACGGCCGGCACTCAGAGCCTGGGCGCCGACGATCCGCTCTCGATCGACGTCGTGACGATCAGCGGTGGCACCGTTTCCGCACCGCTCCACGAGACCGTCAAGTTCGCGCTCGGCAAGCTCAAGGGTGATCTGTTTTACAACACGTACACCTCGCCGCAGGCCAACAACAACGGCGCGGTGATGCGCTTGCACATCGGCGCCGCGACGCCCGAGGTGCTGCTCACGGACACCGGGCTCTCGCCGTTCGGTCCGTGTTGGTCGTGCCATTCGTTGTCCGCGAACGGCGCGGTGCTCGTCGCGCAGCACCATCAATACCCGGGCGGCCCCTACTCGAGCGCGTCGTTCAACCTCGCCGCGAATCCAGGCGCGAGCCCGCCCGCGACCGTCCAGATCATGAGCAGCACGGCCGAAATGGGGCTCGGTGCCGTGTATCCGGACGGCTCGAAAGTACTCACGATGGGGAGCCCGGGCGACTCCACGCAGAACCCGGTCTTCCCCGACGCGCCCGGCAACGTGCCGGCGATGATCGGGCCCGCGACGACCAAGCTGCTCGATACCGCCACCGGTCAGCAATACCCGCTCACCGGTTGGAACGTGCAGTACGCGAAGATGCCGTCGTTCTCGCCGGACGGCTCGATGGTCGTGTTCAACTGGCACGAAGATTCGAACGGGCACTCGCTTGCCGTCGCCAACTTCGACAACAACGCCAACGTCATGTCGAACGTCAAGGTGATCTACAAGAACGACACGCTCTTCCCGGGCTGGCCGTGGATCACGCCGGACAACAAGGAAGTCGTGTTCGTGCTCGGCAACACGCAAGACTACGTGAGCGGGTACCCGGGTCGGGTCGGGATCGCCGCGAGCGATCTCTACGTGGTCGACATCGAAACCGGGAACGTGCGCGAGCTCGCGCGCGCGAACGGGTACGCGAAGTCGGGCTCGCCGACGTATCTCCCGAACCCCGGTCGCGACGAACACCTCGAGTTCTTCCCGACGATCAGCCCCATCGCCGAGGGCGGGTACTTCTGGGTGTTCTTCACGAGCCGCCGCACGTACGGTAATTCGATCACGCAGGCGGTCGACGACGCGACGACGAAGAAGATCTGGGTGAGCGCCTACAACATCCGGAGCGGCGACATCATCCAAGATCCGAGCAATCCGCCCTTCTATCTACCCGGGCAGGAGGCGACGTCCGGGAACATCCGAGCCTTCGCCGCGCTCGAACCGTGTCACAAGGATGGGGACTCCTGCGAGTCGGGCGTCGACTGTTGCAACGGCCATTGCTACCAGGGCTCGTGCGGCCTCCCGCCGCCTCCGCCACCTCCGCCGCCCAATGAACCGCCGCCCCCGCCGGCCTGCTCGAAGATCGACGAGCGCTGCGCGACGGCGAAGGATTGTTGCGACGCGACCGCGCAATGCATCAATCACTTCTGCACGTTCGTCGTCCCGCCGAGTTGAGCATCGAAGGAACGCGTCGGGGTCACGCGACGGCGCGTGGTCCTTACGGCGCTTCGCTCGGTGGGGCGGCTTCCGCGGCGCTCGACGACTGAACCGCGTTCTCGAGCGCCGCACGCCACCACGCGGCGTCGAATCCGTCGTTTCGGAATTGGACGAGGAGCTCCCGCCGCTCTCGTGCGAGCGTCTCTTGGAGCGAGCGCACGCCCGCCCCGAGCACGGCGCGACTCCGCTTTTCGAGATCGCGCGCTTGCTCGTCGAGGAGCTCGCCCATCACGACGAGATCGTGATGCGTTCCGAGGAGCTCCTGGGTGCTCTCGGCGCGTTCGTAGAGCGCGGCGTAGCCCGTGCCGAGGCACGGCCCGAGGAGCTCGATGGCGTACCGGAGTCGTTTCAAGTCGAGCCGGAGCTCGTGCAATGCTTCCGCGTCTTCCGGGCCGTCGTTCGGTGGCGCGTCGTGCTCGGCTTCGCGAACGAGCGGTTCGAGCGAGTCGAGGACGAAGCGCGACGTCTCGGCGCCCGGAGTCGGCAAGCGGAGGACGATGGCGCCGAGCGCCGCGCCGATCGAGCCGGCGAGCGCGTCGAAGTCGACGCGACGGAGCTTTCTCTTCGCGTCGCGAACGGTTCGCTCGCGCTTCCGGTCGAAGTGTTCCAGCAAATACTCGAGCGCCGCTCGCTCTTTGTCGTCGTGAGACGCGGCGAGCCGCTTCGCGAGGAGCTCGAGCTGGACGTCCTCGTCGCGCAGCTCGCGCACGGCGCGCGTCACGCGCCGCAGGCGCTTCGTGCTTCGCTCGCGGAGGTCTTCGTCGAGAAATTCGCCGAATACGTTGCAGAGGGCGAGGAGCCGTCGCGACGAGACGCGGAGGTCGTGCAGTGCCTCGACGGGGTCTTCCGTGCTCCAGAAATGACGGCACTCGAACAGCCGCCGCGCGCGCTTGTCGGCCAGTTTCCCCACATGGACGGCGAGCGCCCGATTCCGCGTGCCCTCCCTAGAAGCCGCTCCCGTGAGTGAATGAAACGCGCGCGCCGGCGCCGTTGCGGCGCGCGACTTTTCGGTGCCGAACAAGGCCTCGCTCGCCGCCGTCGCGGCGCGGGCGAGATCGCGCGAACGCGCCGCCAAGTTCCGGACGAGCGCGCTGTGCTCGAGGGTTTTTCGAGCGCGTTTTTCGATGGATTTCGAGACGGAGCGAAAGCCGAGGCGCTTCATGCGCGTCACACCGGCAAGGTCGGCGTCGGAAACCGGAGCTCGAAGCCCGCTGCGGCGAGAAATTCCGATTCTTCTTGGAGATCCGCCTGCGTGAGCGGGTGCGCTTCGATCCACGTCGGCGCGAAGCGAACGTCGAGCGAACGCCGGCCGGCGGTGACCGTCACTTTGCCGACGTCGGAACGGCTCCGGTGCAGGAGCACCGCGAGCCGGAGCAAGACGGCGAGGTGTTCGACCAAGCGAGCCTTCGCCGGCAGCGTCTTGAAGAGCGCCGCCGGGAATTTTCGTCGATGCGAGCGCACGAGCGTCGCGAGGAGCCGCTGCTCCTGCTGCGAGAACCCGGGCAGGTCCGCGTTCTCGAGCACGTACGAGCCATGCTTGTGATAGTGGCTGTGCGCGATATCGAGCCCGATTTCGTGGAGGCGCGCCGCCCACGAGCAGAGCTCGTGCGACAAGGTCGGCGGGAGGCCCCACGCGGCCGTCACTTGCGGCAAGAGCGAGAGCACGGTCTCTTCGACGCGGCGCGCTTGCTCGCGATCGACGTGGTACCGGTTCATCAACGCCGCGACCGTCTCGGTGCGCACGTCGTGGTGCATGAATCGACCGAGGAGGTCGTTCAGGAGCCCCTCGCGGAGGGCGCTGTCGCTGACGACGAGCTCGTCGATGCCGAGGCTCTCGAAGAGCGCCGAGAGGACGGCCACGCCGCCCGGGAAGACCGGCGCGCGCGAGCGGCTCAATCCAGGCAGATTGAGCTGATCGACGCTGCCGGCGTCGACGACCAGCGCGGTCAGCTTCTTCAACGAATCGCGCGTGATGCCGCGGCGGCTCCAGCCCGCTTCGCGAACGACCGCAGCGACGGCCCGGATCGTTCCCGACGCTCCGATCGCCGTTTGCCAACCGAGGCGGCGAAACCGTTCCTGGACGCGTTCGAGCTCCTGGAGAGCCGTCACTTCCGAGCGGCGGAATCGCTTCGCGGTGATGCGCCCGTCGGCGAAATGACGATTCATCATCGCCACGCACCCCATGTAGAGGCTCTCCATGTCGAGCGGGGCGAAGCCCTCGCCGATGACGAGCTCGGTGCTGCCGCCGCCGATGTCGATGACGAGGCGCCTCTGGTTGTCGGAGTCGAGGCTGTGCGCGACGCCCAGATAGATGAGGCGCGCCTCTTCGATGCCGCTGATGATCTCGATCGGGTGTCCGAGCGCCTCTTCGGCGGCGGTCAGAAATTCTTCCGAGTTGCGGGCGACACGCAAGGTGTTCGTCCCGACGGCGCGGACGCTCTCCGGTCCGAGGGTGCGGACGCGCTGCCCGAACCGCTCGAGACACGCGATGGCGCGCGTGCGGGCACCGGTCGTGATGTGACGATCGGCGTCGAGGCCCGCGCCGAGCTGCACCAT
The DNA here is from genome assembly GCA_036271175.1 of Polyangiaceae bacterium. Lineage (GTDB taxonomy): Bacteria > Myxococcota_A > Polyangia > Polyangiales > Polyangiaceae > DASZVB01. The sequence goes on from DATBBD010000651.1 coordinate 6,086, forward strand.
CTCCTTCATGCGATCGACCACGGCGAGCCGCCCGTTGGTGGCGCGCGAGACGATCATATGAAAGCTATTGGAGCCCAGATCGATCGCCGCGAGCGTTTGTTCGCTCACCGGATTCTCTGGAGTGACGGGGTCGGTCATCACGAGGGGCTCGAGTCGTCGGGCGAAGGGTGACGGGGTCGCGTTCAGAGGCGTCGAAGGAGCGCGGATTGCGCGAGCCATACCAGCTTGCCCTTTCCCGGACCCGGGGCGTCCTCGAAGTGCAGGAGGCACGCGGCCCCTTTGCGTAAATCCACGAACGTCTGCGGCTCGCCGATCAGACTCCAGCCGATGAACCGGCCGAGGTGCGGCTCGTGTCCCACCACCGCGACCGGCGATTCGGAGGCGCTTTCCGCCAGGAATGCGGCGAGTTCCGCCGGGTCGGCGTCGGGAAGGAGGGCCGGAGTCTCGGTGTGTTCGAGGCCGCCGTACGCCTTTCCGACGATCTCCGCGGTCTCGATCGCTCGCCGCAGCGGGCTAGTCACCAGCGTGAGCGCGCGCGGGAGACGTTTCGCGAGGCCGCGCGCCGCGCGCTTCATGCGCGAGCGACCCTTGGCCGTCAGCGGTCGATCGCGATCGATCATGTTTCGCTCGGCGGCCTTGTCGTGCTCGAGCGCGATTCCGTGTCGTATGACGATGAGCTGCATCGATCACTCCTCGCGCCAGGCGCCGCCTTTGGTCATGAAGTATTCCTGCGAATCGAAGGGCTCTTCGTCCGGGGTCGGGCCGCGCTTGCGGTACGAGCCGTCGCGCAGGAGCTCCCAGCACTTCACGGTGTCGCGGAGCGACGCTCTGAGGACGCCGTCTCGGAGCGCGACGCGAAGCTTCGGGTCCTTGATGGGGACCAGCGCTTCGACGCGGCGGCTGAGATTGCGGAGCATCATGTCGGCGCTGCCTATCAGAAGCTCGTCGTCGCCGCCATTTGCAAACCAGTAAATGCGCTCATGCTCGAGGAATCGACCCACGACCGAGGTCACCGTGATGTTTTCGCTCAGCTCCGGAACTCCGGGGCGCAGGCAGCAGATGCCGCGCACCTGGAGCTCGATCTTCACGCCGGCGCTCGACGCGCGATAGAGCGCGTCGATGATCGGCTCGTCGGTGAGCCCGTTGCACTTCCAGCTGATGTGTCCGCCTCGCGCGGCGGCATGGTGCTCGATCTCTCGGTCGATCTTCGCGATCATCCGAGCGCGGAGCGAGAGCGGCGCGACGACGAGATCCGCGTAGTCGGTCTTCGCCGAGTAGCCCGTCAGCGCGTTGAAGAGATCGACCACGTCTCGGGCGATTTCTTGGTTGCACGTGAGGAGACCGATATCGGTGTAGATACGGCCGGTCACGGGGTTGTAGTTGCCGGTCGCCAAGTGCACGTACAGGCGAATGCCCGAGCCTTCGCGTCGGACGACGAGCGCCATTTTCGCGTGCGTCTTCAGGCCTACGACGCCGTACACGACGTGGACGCCCGCGTCTTCCAGCTCCTTCGCCCACACGATGTTGTTCTCTTCGTCGAACCGCGCCTTCAATTCGACGAGCGCCGCGACTTGCTTTTCGTTTTCGCGCGCCTCCTTGAGATAGCGGACGATCGGCGACGCGGGGCCGACGCGATACAGCGTCTGCTTGATGGCGATGACGTCGGGATCGCGCGCCGCGGTCTCCAGGAAGCGGAGCACCGTGTCGAACGAGTCGTACGGGTGATGGAGAATGACGTCGCGCCGCGCGATGAACTGGAAGATGTCGTCGGGCGTCGAGCGCGTCGCGTGGCGGATCACCGGGTTGAACGGCGGGTACTTGAGCGCCGGGAAATCGAGCGACGGCAATTGCGACAAGTCGGCGATGCCGAGCGGGCCGTTCGTCGTGTAGACCTGATACGGCGCGAGCTCGAGGTTGAGCGTCAACACTTCGCGGATGCGGTCCGGCATCTTGCCGTCGATTTCGAGGCGCACCGCGTGTCCGAAGAAACGCCGCTCGACGACGTGCGAGATCGCCGTCAAGAGATCGCCCGCTTCGTCCTCCTCGATTTCCATGTCGGCGTCGCGCGTGACGCGGAAGGGGTACGAGGCGAGCACTTCCATGCCGGGAAACAGGAGGTCGAGGTTTTCCGCGATCACCTCTTCGAGCGACACGAAGTTCGGCTCGACGATGTTCTGCAACCCGAGCTGCTCGTAGCTCTCGGCCTTCTCTTCGTCCGGGATGCGGACCAGGCGCGGAAGACTGACCGGCGCGCGTAGCCTCGCGAATCGCTCGGTCTGATTCGGACCGCGGATGACGACGGCGAGGTTGATGCTGAGGTTCGAGATGTGCGGGAAGGGATGCCCGGGGTCGAACGCGAGCGGCGTGAGGACCGGGAAGATGAAGTCCTTGAAGTGCCGGCGAAGGAGCTTCCGCTGTTTCTTCTTGAGGTCCGAGTACTTCAAGACGCGGATGCCGGCGTCGGCGAGGAGCGGCAAGAGCTCGTCGTTCCAGCACGCCGTGCATTGTTCGAGCGTCGGTAAGAGATCGCGCCGGATCGCCGCGAGTTGTTCCGCCGGGACGCGGCCGTCGAAGGAGCGCTCGGTCGCAGCGGCGTTCATCTGGGTGCGAAGCCCCGAGATACGGATCATGAAGAACTCGTCCAAGTTGCTGCCGAAGATCGACAGAAACCGGACCCGCTCGAGGAGCGGCGTGCGGCGGTCGAGGGCCTCGGCGAGGACACGTCGATTGAAGCGGAGCCAGCTCAGCTCCTGATTGATGAAGCGAGACGAGGCCTGGTCGGGGGCCTGGCCCTCGTCGCGAGAAGCCGGGATCACGTGGGACATGGGTTCGAGGTCGGCCGAGGGAAGCGCGTTGTCCATGGGAGGCTCGGCACGCTTGGCCGAGCGCATGGCCTCATCATGGCCCATTTGTGACGATTCCGTGGCCTCGACGATTCGGCTTAAAATCAGAGCCGTGCGTAGGTCGCGTTCGTGCCCTGCTGAGCGCCGAACAACCCGTCCACGCGCAACATCGCCTCATCGTCCAATCGGCGCTTCGAGCCGTCCATCGCCACGTCCAGGTGCCCGACGGTCCCCGGCCCGATCAAGACCGAGTCGACTCCCGGACGGCTCGCGAGCCACGCATAAGCGAGCTCCACGAGGCTCGTGCCGAGGTCGCGGGCAAGGGCCGCGTAGTCTTCCGTCGCGCGATGCATGCGCTCCGTCCAGTATCGGTTCTGGTACATCGTGTTGCCGTCGAACCGTGAGCCGGGCTCGGGCGCGCTCGCTTTGGGACGAGCGAGCAGGCCGCCCGCGAGCGGATTGTAGACGGCCGTGTGCAGCCGATACCGCGCGGCGAACGCGAAGTACTCGATGTCGAGCTGCCGGACGAGCAGGTTGTAGATCTGCTGCGCCATGAGCGGACGCGGCGCGCCGTTTCGCTCGCACCACTGAATCATCTCGAGCGCCTGCCACGAGGCGTAGTTCGACGTCGCCCACGCGCGGATCTTTCCCGCTCGGATCAAGGTGGCCATCGCGTCGAGGCTCTCTTCGATCGGCGTGCGCTTGTCGGGCGCGTGCAGGTAGTACACGTCGATGTAGTCCGTCGCGAGCCGCCCGAGGCTCTCGTCGCACGCGGCGAGGATCCGGTTCTTTCCGAGCCCCTCTGGGGTTCCCCCCGCGCCGATGAGTCCCTCGGCCGTGCCGCCGCTGCGTCGCAAGCCGACCTTCGTCGCGAGGACGACGCGGTCGCGACGCCCCGCGAGCGCGCGTCCGACGATGCGTTCGCTTTCGCCCTCGACGTAGGCGTTCGCGGTGTCCCAGTGCACCACGCCGCGCTCGAAGGCGCGGTCCAGGATGCGCCGCGACTCGGCTTCGTCGGTCCGCTTTCCGAAATTCATCGTGCCGAGCACGAGCGGCAGCGGCGCAGCCGTCGACACGCGGGGAGCGGACCAGGTCGCGAGAAGGTCGGGCATGACGTCCCGCGTATCACACTAAAAAGAAAGCGCCGCCTCCCGAAGGAAACGGCGCTCTTCAGCCGACGGGTCGGCCTCGTAGCGAGGCGCGCGCGAGGCGCGGTTCAGTTGCCGAAGCTGCGGAAGGCCCAGAACAGGGTGCCGGCGAGCAGCATCGAGCAGGGCAGGGTGAGCACCCATGCCATGAGCATGTTGCGCACCGTGCTCATCTGAAGGCCGGAATGATTCGCGGCCATCGTTCCCGCGACGCCGGATGAGAGCACGTGCGTCGTGCTCACCGGGAGGCCGAAGGCGTCGGCCGCGCCGATGGTCGTCATCGCGACGATTTCGGCGCACGCGCCCTGCGCGTAGGTGAGGTGGTCTTTGCCGATCTTCTCACCGACGGTCACCACGATGCGCTTCCACCCGACCATCGTGCCGAGGCCGAGCGCGATGGCGACGGCGACCTTGACCCACGGCGGAATGAACTTGGTCGCGTCGTCGATGTGCTTCTTGTAGTTTTTCAGGACGACCTTGTCGTCGGCGGAGATCGTCGGAACGCCCTTCTTGTCGATGAGCCGGAGGCTCTCGCTCACGAGGTACATGTCGTTCCGGAAGTTGCGCATCTGGTCGTGCGGCACCTTCTTGAGCTCCTTGTAGATGCCCATGTCGTGGCTGATGCCGCCGACCATGGCCTGGAGCGCGGGGATGGTGTCCGGCTGGATCTCACGGCTCCGGACGAACTCCTGCACGGCGTCATGCGCGTTGGTGACCGGCGGCGCGTCTTTCGGCGCGTAGTGCCCGAGCGTGTCGACGGTCTGCATCGACACGGCGATGAAGTCCGGCGTGTGGCTCGCGGGGACCGCGCGATTGAGTGCGTAGGCGGTCGGCACCGTGCCGACGAGGATGAGCATGATGAGGCCCATGCCCTTCTGTCCGTCGTTCGAGCCGTGCGCGAAGCTGACGCCGGTGCACGTGAGGAGAAGGAGCATGCGAACGTAGAACGGCGGCGGGTCGGTCCCTTCCGGAGCCTCGTAGAGCACCTTGTTCGGGATCAGCTTCTTCATCAGGACGAGCAAGAGCGCCGCGAACGCGAACCCGACGAGCGGCGAGATGAGGAGCGACTTTGCGATGTTCGTGGCCTGACCCCAGTCGACGCCGCTGGTCGCGCCGGCCTT
>DATBBD010000652.1:0-10527 GCA_036271175.1 Polyangiaceae bacterium
CCGGTCTCCGCGGGCGGCTACCGATGGGTCGTGTTCACGAGCACGCGCCCCTACGGCAACACGCTGAACCTCACCGATCAGCAGGATTACACGAACCCCTCGAGCTTCTCGCCGATGCTCGTCCCCTCGAGCGTGCAGAGCATGCTCTGGGTCGCCGCCATCGACGACACGCCGAGTGGAAGCGTCGACCGCAGCCACCCCGCGTACTTCTTGCCCGACCAGCACTACTCGTCGACGCCGGCGACGGGTTACGTCAACGAGCGCGGCTTCTGGACGCTCGACCCCTGCACGGCGAGCGGTGGATCGTGCATCGCCGACGACGACTGCTGCGGCGGCACCGGCACATCGCCCACTGCCACCTGTCGCATCGATCTGCCGCTCACGAGCGTCGTCACTCGCCATTGCGCGGGCTTGCCGTCGCCGACGAGCTGCGCGCCGGTCGGCGCGTTCTGCCAAGCCGACGGCGATTGCTGCGGTGGTACGAGCTGCGTCGCACAGCAGTGCTACGTCCCGCCTCCGACGCCCACGTACCAACAAACCTACTTCGTTCCGGGCAATTTCACGCGTCTCTACCAGGCGGTTTGCCCCGCGGGCACGACGTCGCAGTGGGACTTCGTGTTCTGGACCGGCGTCGCGCCGTCGAGCTCGTACGTGGAGTTCTACGTCCAACCGGGCCAGACCTCGACGGGCTTCGCCAAGCTTCCGCTCGTCCCGACGAACGTCACCGCGTCCGGGGTCGTGTCGATCGGTCGCTTCGACTCGACGTGGACCGGCCCACAAGATCTCGACGTGTACACACCGCTCAGCGCTGCTGGACAGTCGCTCGTGAACTCTCCGTACCTGTACCTCACGATGCGACTCTCTCCGGCGACCGATCAGCTTTCCACTCCGTCGCTTTCGGATTGGAAAGTCTCCTATAGCTGCGTACCCTCGGAGTGATCATGGCTCGCCCACTGGCTTCGCTTCTGCTGTCTGGTTGGGGCGCCCTGATCGTGCTCGGTTGCGGGGGTGGTTCGTCGCCGCCGCCACTCGGTGACGTGGACTCCGGTCCTCCTCACCGCGAAAAAGACGGCGGTCACGACTCGGGCAAGACGGGCAGCGGCGGCGCCGGCGGCACTTCGCCGACCGACGGCGGCGGAGCGACGGAAGCGTCGACCGACGCATCCATGGACGCGCCGTCCGACGCGAGCACTCTCCCCGACGTCAAAGCCGTCGACGTCGACTACGACGCGCTCAAACCCGCGAAGCCCGCGTGCTCGCCGACCGGCCAATGGTCGTCGTCCTCGGCGCCGCTCGGCTTCGGTCCGGGCGCGCGCTTGCTCGCGATCACCCCGAACGAAACGACGGTAGTGTTCTCGCGAACCACGAGCGGCGCGACGGCCTACTACTATGCCGATCGCGCATCGCCGGCGGGCGCTTTCGGCACGCCCCGAGCGCTCGACACCTTCGCAAACCTCGATCCGTCGCAAGGGTTCGCGGTGACCGCCGATGGGCTCGTCCTGATCGGCGTTCGCGACACCCACGTCGGCTTCGCGCAGATCGCGCGTCACTCGCTCGTAGAGCCGTTCGTCGGCAGTGGTCGAGTCCGCGTCGTGCCACCGGCGCCGCCCGCGACCGACGCCGCGACCACGGCGAATCCCGACGGTTCAGTCGTCGTCTCCGACGCAGGCGCACCGCTCGTCGACGCGGGCGATCTCGACGCCTCCGTCGCCGTCGCGGACGAAGCGCCGTTCACGACGTTCAACGTCTTCGCGATCCAGGCCGGCGAAGTCGACAGCGCGCCGGTCATCTCCGAGAACGGAACGACGCTCTACTATCACACCGACATTTTCGGATTCGCGAGCGTCAAGACCGCCACCAAAGTGAGCGGCAGCTGGGGCGACGCGCAGTACCTCAGCGCGACCCTCTTCTCGAGCGGCGCAACCGGCTACAAGTTGCCGACCGGCATCTCTGCGGACGAGCTCACGCTCTACTTTCTCGACACCGCCACGCCCACCGAGAAGGCGGCGTCGCGAGACGTCCCCGGAATCCCGTTCGACACCGCCGTCACCATCGGCGCGTTCCCCGACGCGAAACCCAACGCCGCGTGCACCCGCCTCTACTTCACCGCGAGCGGCGACGTCGCGTACGCCTCCAGCCTCTGATCGAGCCGTTCCCCCGCCATTTCAGGCCCAGAACGCCGCTCTCCGGTGCCCCTGGAGCCGCCGTTCACGTCGCCATTCGTCGTGCTTGACGTCGCGAACCGCGCGGCTAGTCTCCCGCCCCGATTCCAGAGTAGCTCAGTTGGTAGAGCAGGCGGCTGTTAACCGCCGGGTCGCTGGTTCGAGTCCAGCCTCTGGAGCAAGTAGACGATCTATCGAACCGCGGAGCGTGGCCACCGCAGTGCTCAGCCGCCGATGCGGACAGCCTGCGCCGCTCGATATAGCTCGGCGATCTCGCGCTGCCAACGCTGCGCGAGCGCGTGCTCCATGCCGAGGCGAAAGAGGCAGCGCCCGACGATGCCTACCCACGGGAATTGCCGCCGCTGCGCATCGCTCACAAACGCCATGAACGCCGGCCGGATCTCGGCCCAAGGCGTCTCGTCCGGGGCGACCACGTCGAGGTAGCTGCGAACTCGGTTGCCTGGAGGCGCGATTACGACGGTGTGCGCGACGAGCTCGCCGGGATTCTGATCGGGAATGCCCTGGGGCGGCAGGCCCTGCCAGATGTGCGGTCCATGCACGTAGTAGAATGCGTTGATCCCCTCGTTGCCCGTGGCCGCGGAGTGGACGCGCTGCGCGGTGAGGTACATTAGGCCGCCTGTCGAGGGAGCCGATGTTCGCCTGGTGCGACCACCACGTCCTCGGCACCTAGGTCCGCTGGACCGCCGATGGGCTCGTTTCCGGCGATCGCGCGCTCAGTCTCGGTTTGCTCCGAGTCGGTCATCGCCCACCAGCAGCGGTCCAGCTCCTCGACGTAGCGCGATTCTTCATCGTCCGAGAGGGAACCTCGGGCGAGTTCTCGCTCCATGAGGAGCGTCGTGAGAATTTCGCGATATCGCTTCGCTGCGCCGATCATTCGACTTCCCCCCATGCGTCCTGGGTCGCTGCGAGCGCTGACTGATACTCGCTCAGCATCATGTCGCCCGCGGGTTCGATGAAGCCGTGACGATCGGGTCTTGCCGGGTCGGGTCGGTAGGCGAGCTCCCCCCGGAGCCCCGCCGCCGGAATCCCGAACACGGGGAGCTTTCCCTTGCCTCCGAGTCGGGCGGGTCGGACGTGTGGAGGCAACTTCGTGAGGTCATCGGGCGTGACCGACAGTCCGCCGCCGCCGCGCTTCACGATCCCTCGGTGGTCAGCCGTGATGTCGACCCCTGGCCGAACGCCGAGCATGTTCCCTTCGGCTCCGCAGAGCGGCTTTCCCGTGCCGTCCTTACGCATGGCGCGGTAGAGCGTAGCGGCGGCCAATGGTTCATCACGAAGATTCTCCATCGAACGGAGAATCTAGCTCATTTCCGGGAGCGGAGGACGAGCAAGCCCGGGTGCATCGTCGCGATGTCTGCCGCGAAATCTCGCTAGACAGGACCTTCGTCACTCAGGCCCTCGACACCTCGAGCTTCCTCTTCGTGGGTGAGTTCGAGGACCAAGGGCCAGAGTGATCACCGGCCACGCGGCGCGTCGTTACACATTCCTGACACTTTCGGCGGGAAACTTGGCGTCGTTTTTAGACGCGGGCCGGTACCTTGATCATTGATGAAGCAAACGGTTGCGGGGCTTCATCATTGCTCGAAGGCAAGCTTCGAACCGCAACGGAAAAGCGGAAGTGTCATGCACACATCGCCGTCGTCATCGTCGAATTCGGCGCGGCTCGATACCGCGTCGAACGGCCGGTCGAGCAATGATTACGAGGCGGCGACAGAAGCGCCGCAGACCATCGTCATGGCCGTCGACGACTGCGACGGAGCGACGCTCCTCGTCGCGGCGGCCGCGCACGCCAGCCGGGGTGCTCCTTCGGTATTTCACATGATCCACGTGTTGCGCGCGAGCCGCTTCGATCATGCGCGCGTCGGAGTACCGGCGACGCCGCCTTCCGCGATCGAGAACGCCAGAGAGCACTTCGGAGCCCTCGTCCTGGCAGCGGAAGAAGAGTGTCGTGCTCGAGTCATCGGTCACTTCAGCGTTGGGGATCCGGAGGTCGAAGTGTCGCGACTCTGCTCGGAGCTCAACGCCGATCTCCTCGTGATCGGCAGACGAGATCGCATGGGTCTGGAACGCCTGCTCCTCGGTTCGACGTCCGAAGGGCTCGTGCGCAAAGCGGTCTGTCCCGTTCTGATCGTGCGACAGAAGAACGCGCGCTGAGCGCCAAGATACGAACCGGCGCAAGTCGATCAGCGCCGAACGTTTTCAGGTTCACGTCGGTCTTTTCGCGGCGGCCGAGGCGCTCTGATTCGCCGCATCGAGCTATCGCCGCCACTTGCGTGGATCGTGCGCTCGTCTCATCGGCGAGACGGCGGCGCGTGTCGTTCAAAAAGGGTGGTCAGCGGTTTCGCGCCGGGACAAGGTTCAGTCGCTTGCGCTCGATTGCACTTCGTCGCGATGAGGCCTCTGAATGAAGTTCACGTCGTTCGGTCGAGCGGTCTTGGCGTCGCTGCTCGTCGCCGCGGGTTGCTCCTCGAGTAGCGTCTCCTCGTCGGGAAAACCCGGCGAGACTGGCGAAGGGGCTGCGTCGAACGGCACGGACGCGGGCGGCGCCGCGGGGAGCACCCTCGCCGGTGGCAATTCGGGAGGCCGCTCCGGCAACGCGGGCAGCGTCTCGAACGGCGGTTCCGCGACCTCGAATGGTGGCAGTGGCGGCGGCACGACTGGATCAGGCGGGACGAGCGACGGTGGAGGCACGCCGTCTTCAACCGGTGGAACCTCGGGTACGCGCGACGCGGGTACGGGAGGTTCGGGCGGCGCGGTGTATCCCGAGCCGGGACAGCGCACCGGTCCCGGTGTTCTTCCGCCCGCGACCGACAGCGTCACTTACGAGGGCAAGTTGCTCTACGACAATACGAACATCGTCCGCGACCTCGGGTACTCGGGCGTGGTGAACGGTCAGATCGTGTGGACGTTCGGCGACACGCTCGTGACGAACGGAACCGGCTCGCAGTTTGCGGCGAGCGACAGCGCAGCCCTCGGCGATTTCGCGAACCCGATGAAGGTGCACGACGAGAATCTGAGTGCGGATGGGCTTCCACAGGAATGGATCCCGCTCACTGCCGACGAGCAAGCGAATGGCGGGCTCGGGGAATTTGCCGAAGGGGGAACGAACGTCGTCGAGTACGCGCCGAATCAGGGCCTCGTCTGGTTTTTGAAGAACGACCGCGGAAGCGGTACCGATCACATCATCGGCGGCGGCGTCGCGACGGTGACCGCCGACGAAAATGGGCCGAAGGCGACGCGATCGATGGACCATATGTGGGAGTCCGACGAACCAAACTGGGGCGACGTCGGCGTCACGTACGACCCGACGGATAGGAAGGTCTACGTGTTCGGGCACGGTGAGGCGTCCATGAACGTGAACGGCACGGTGTTCCTCGCTCGCGTTCCCGCGGCGAAGGCAACGGACGTGACGGCGTACGAGTACTGGGATCAAGCGGCAAAGACGTGGGGCACGACTCGCTACGGCAACGGCCGCGCCGGAACGAAGACGTACACGACCGACCAGGCGCTCTTCAGCTACGCCGCGCACGGCCAATCGAACGCGTTCTGGAGCAACTACTACAACACGTGGATGTTCGTGTACGGCGCGGACTGGCCGAACTCCGACATCTATGTTTCCACTGCGCCGAAGCTCGAGGGGCCATGGACGTCGCCGCTCACCATCGGCACGACGTGCCCGACGGGAACCTGCGGCACGCTCCGCTATTGCACGGCGCCGCATCCGGAGTTCGACGCCTCGGGCAAAACCCTGCTCGTCACCTGGACGGATGCGAACCAGGTCGATGCGGTTCGCGTCACCTGGAAGTAGTCGCGTCGATTAGCGACAGGACGGCGAGCAGACACGCCGCGTATCCGACGAACTTCGCGGCGGCGAGGGTACGCGGCTCACGACTTGATCGATAGCTCGACGTCGTCGGCGAACGGAACGGAGACATAGCCGCCGTTCGGCGAGCGGACGCGAGCGATGTAGTCGGGGCTCGCGTCGGCGTTGTCGGCGACGAGGCATGCTCCCGGGCGGAGGCGTGGCGCGACGAGGTCCAAAATTCTGTGGTAGAGCGCCTTATGGCCGTCGAGGAGCACGACGTCGATGACGTCGGGGAGATCGCGAGCGAGCGTCTCGAGAGCGTCGCCTTCGCGGATATCGACGAGATCGGCGAGGCCGGCGGCATCGAGGTTCTGGCGCGCCCGCGCGGCCTTCGTCGCCTCGAGCTCGCTTCCGATCAATCGACCTCCGCCGTTGTCGCGAAGGGCGGCCGCGAGGTGAATCGTAGAGACGCCGAACGACGTGCCGAACTCGACGATGGCGCGCGCCCGCGTCGCCCGCGCGAGCATGTACAAGAGCCGCGCGGTTTCCGGCGACACGGCCAGGTAGAGTTCTTTCGCGCGCCCATAGAACTCCCGGTAGTCCGAGTTGGGGTTCGACATGCGCGCGGCGCGCTCTTCGGGCGAGAGCGCGCCGAACATCTGACGGAGCTTGACGTCACTCGCATCGGCTTCGGCGAAGAGCCGCGTTACGAGCGCGGCGACGGGTGCGGTGGTCAAGGTGCTGAGAGTCGGGTTCTTCGGTTCGTTCATGGGTTCTTCCAGAGGGTTCGTCGGGCTGTCGGTTGATGAAGAACAAAATACGAATTATTATTCGCGTTCGCAATTCGCGTTTGGAAACGCCCCATGCCGAAGCGTCCGTCACCGGTGACTGCTCCCCGAAAATCGCCCGTTCAGGCGCGTTCGACGCAGCTCGTCGCCGACATTCTCGAGGCCGCGATTCGCGTTCTCGGGCGCGAGGGAGCGGCGCGCTTCACGACGATTCGCGTCGCGGAAGAAGCCGGCGTGAGCGTCGGGTCGCTGTATCAATATTTCCCGAACAAGCAGGCGATCCTGTTCCGGCTTCAGCTCGACGAGTGGAAGCAAACGGGCGCGACGCTCGACGCGATCCTCGGGGACACGACGCGCTCGGTCGCGCTGCGCTTGCGCGACACGATTCGCGCTTTCTTCCATTCCGAATGCGACGAGGCGCCGCTCCGCCATGCGCTCGACGCCGCAGCTCCCGTTTATCGCGACGCGCCGGAGTCTCGCTCCGGGCGACGGCGTAGCGGCCGCATCGTGCGCGCCTTCGTCGCGGCCGCGGCGCCGCGCGCGAGCCCCCGACAGCGCGCCTTCGCCGCCGATCTTCTCTTCATGACGGTGACCGCGCTCGGCAAAGAGGTCTCCGAGCGACAACCCACGCACGCCCAGGTCGACGCCTGGGCCGATGCCGTGGCGGGCATGCTCGGCGCGTACCTTTCGCAACTCGCGCCGGGTCCGCGACGAGACGCCTGACTCGGCGAGTCGGGTCAGCGCGAAATCGTGGAGCGGTTCGTGCGGGTTCGGGCTTGCACCCGCTATCCGCGAGCGGACAGCTCGCGTTCGCTTGCTATCGAGGGCCCGATTTCCGGCTGGGCGCGCTCGACGCGTTGACTCTCCGCGGTCGGAAGATATCGAAAACAGTGGGTTTTCTCGATCCCGCAGTGCACGCACGATTTCGTCTGCCGGACCGCTGAGTTTTCACGCGTCGGGCAATCTTATCGAGAAAGGCCGGTTGCCCCAAGGCGGCAGGCGCCATCACCACGGCGCCAAAGGAGAAGTGCGAATTGAAAAGGACGCATCACGGGAGCTGCCATTGCGGCGCGATTCGGTTCGAATGTGACGTAGACCTTTCCGACGGAACAAATCGCTGCAATTGTTCGTTCCGTCGGAAGCACGGTTTTGGATGGTTCTGGTGAAAGGCGACGCGTTTCGCCTTTTGCAGGGGGCGGAGGCGTTGACGGACTATCAGCACACACCCCCGTCACGCCCCGCCCCGTTTCTCCATCCCTCGTTTTGTAGCCACTGCGGCGTCCGCGCATTTCCGAAGTTTCAGACACCGAGTGACGCGGGCAGGTCGTCGGGGAAGATTCGATTTTCGTCGGCCACGACGATGGCGTGCTCGATCACGTTCTTGAGCTCGCGCACGTTGCCCGGCCACGGGTGACGGACGAGAGCACTCAACGTCGACGCGTCGAGCACGGGAACGGGTCGACCCTCGCGCCGCGCGCAATCACGCACGAATTTCTCGGCGAGCAGACGGACATCGAGCGGGCGCTCGCGGAGCGGCGGTACCGTGAGCGTGAACGCGGACAGCCGGTAAAAAAAGTCGGCGCGGAACGTTCCGTGTTCGATGGCGGATGGGAGATCGCGATGCGTCGCCGACACGACGCGCACGTCGATGCGGCGACCTCCCGTCGTTCCGAGACGCCGCACCTCGCGATTTTCGAGGACGTTGAGGAGCTTCACTTGAGCGGTGAGCGGCAACTCGCCGATCTCGTCGAGAAAGAGCGTGCCGCCGTGGGCGCTCTCGAGGTACCCGAGTCGGTTCCGTTCGGCGCCCGTGAACGCGCCGCGCACCGAACCGAAGAGCTCGTTCTCGAGGAGGCTCATCGGTAACGCCGCGCAGTTGAGGCGCACGAAGGGCCCCGACGCTCTCTGGCTCGAGCGGTGAATGTGCTCGGCGACGACCTCTTTTCCGACGCCCGTCTCCCCTTGGACGAGCACCGACGTGTCGACATCGCCGAGACGCCGCGCGAGCTCGAAGACCTGTAACATCCGCGGGTCACCGACGACGAAGCGGCCGCTGTCGAACTCCGGTGACGACGCGCCGTCGCGGCCACCGGACGCGGCCGACGCTTTCTCTCGGATTTCGTAGGGACTCGGCGTTGTCATGTGCGCGAAAGATTCAACGCTCTGCCGGCGCAGTCGCGACATGCGAGGCGGTGCTGACAGAAGCGAGCCGTGCGACGGAGGGCTATTGGTTATTGGTCCGTCGCGATCGCCTTTCTGAGCGTGACGAACTTTTTCGCGAGGAGCGCATATCGCCGATCGATTGCAGGCGTGCTCGGCACGTGCGCCAAATCGAAATGCCCGTCGATTTCGATCAGAAACCGCGGGCGGTGCGGCCAATAACAGTCGCCGGGCGACTGCGCGGCTCTCGACCTCGTCGAGATGTGAGGCGAAGCGGGCGACAATCCGCCCTTTTTGCAAAGATCCGGTTACGGCGTCGAGTGTGCTTTCTTTCGAGATCGTGCGGGCCGGCCGTGTATGAAACGGAACGAGAAAGAGGTCAGTAAGATGAATCGCCAAATAGGATGGCTCGCGGTTTTGGTCGGGTTGGTGAGCGCGGGCGCGGTGGGGGGTTGCGGCAGTAGCAACGACGGAACGAGCGGCGACAACGGGACCGGTGGCGCTCCAGGCTCGGGCGGCGATGGCATCACGCCGGTCGGCGGCTCGGGCGGCGGCGTCGTGTCGGTGGTGGGCTCCGGCGGTGCAAGCGCAGGCGGCGCTGTCGGTTCGGGCGGCGCCACGACGGCCGCGCCCGTTCCGTGCGGTTCGAAGATGTGCACCGCGCCGGCGCCACTCTTCGCGGGGTTTCCGAGCGCGACGGCGTGCTGCGTCGATGCCACGGCGGGAACGTGCGGCACCGCTTCGCCGCTCATGAACGGCGCGTGCGCCGCGCCTCCCGCGCCGGACACGCGGTGCCCGAGTTCGATGACCATGTTCGGCACCTATACGGGGTGCTGCACCAACAACGACTGTGGTCTCGACGTGTCGTCGTTCGGTCTCGGTTGCGTCGACACCTCGAGCTCGATGGCGAGCATGTTCTTGGGAAGCGTGACCCCGACTCATTGCGACGGAACGCCGTTCCCGATGAACACCGGCGGTACGACCGGCGGCACCGGCGGCCGCGGCGGCGGCACCGGCGGTCGAGCGGGCGGCACCGGCGGGCGTGGCACGCAGGACGGAGGGCCCGGCGGCTCCGGTCCCGGTGACGCTTCGACATCGCGCGACTGAGTTCGGAAACGGCAGTGGCGCTCGGGCGCAGCGGAGTGCGCGCGGGGCAGAAGGCCCCCGCGCTGTTGCCGCCGGCTACTTTTCTTCCCTGGCGCATGGCACTCGCTGCTATTCGAGCGGCCGAGATGGTTCGGAGCGCTCGAGCACGAGGATACGGGTTCGAAACGCTCGGCGTTCTTGCGGCCTTGTCGCTCACGCGCGCCGCGAGCGCGACGGAGAAAGTCGAGGGGACGTCGCTCGACGTCGTTCACTCGATCGGTTCCGAGCGGTGTCCCAGCGAGGGAGTCATCGCCGATTCGTTGCGGCGCAATCGCGCGGACGGAGCTCACGCCGACACGAGCGGGCTCGCTCCGTTGCACCTCACGGTCTCGCTCAGCTCGAACACCCGTTACGCGGCAACGGTGACCGCGAGTGGCCGCAAATCGGGCACGCGGGAGTTCTCGGCGCCCGGGCCACTTTGCGACGGGCTCGTTGCGAACGTCGT